>JBFMDZ010000332.1 GCA_040753555.1 bacterium | reverse complement strand
TTTCTTTTTTCTGTTCCCCTTGTCATAAAATCCTTGAAATCCTAATAATTCTGTGAGATAATTTATTTGTTGCATCTGTCTTAAGTTATCCTCCTTTTTGAGGGATTTAAAAGGATATTATACCCTTATCAGAAGCAACATTTAAACAAATTACTTATTTGCACTAAATTCCGTGAAGAGCCATATTGCCTACTTGTTTTTTTAATTCTTTGTCTTTGTCTACATCTTATCTACAATAAAGTAGATCAAAAAAATTAGAAAAGTCGTGTCTACATTAATGAGAAGAAAAAATCCTTCTTTTGCCTTATATTTCAACGGATTACATCAGTTTGGTGGGTGATAAATTAGGGGAAGCTCCGTTAAAGATTGAAAAGGATATTGGTGAAGATGAGGCAAGGGAACAAGGACAATATTACAAAAATGTCATCCTTGAATATTTTCCAGAACATTAAGATACCCCCTCAATTAATAACCCCAAGGGCAAAGATACCTGAAAGCAAAGCAAATATAAGGAAATGAGAAAGGTCTGTGTATAATCCCTTCTCATTCTTTAACTCCTCAATCCTTTTATTCTTCTCTTTTATTTCCTCCTCTGCTTTTTCTAATTTTTCCTCAAGCTCAAATATTCCTGTATTAAGCATTGCAATCTCTTCATCCCTTAAAGACAATTTCTCCTCCAACAGCCTGATTTCATCCTCCTTTCCCTCTATTTCCCTTTTCTTTTCCTTTATCTCTTTAAACCTTAACTCTAAAGACAATGAAAGGCTTCCTTTCTCCTCTCTGGATTTGTTGATTTCATCTTGAAGAAGCAAAATCTCATTTTCCATTACCTCAATCTCTGCCTGATGCCTTAATCTCATCTCCTCATCTGTTGGAAGCTGCTTTCTTAAATCTTCTATTTGCTCCTCATAATTTGCCTTTAAAATTTCAATCTCTCTCTTTAAATCTTCAATTTTTCCCTTCAAGCCTCCCTTTTCCTTTTCTAGCCTCTTCATCCTTCCCCTCATAGCATTGGCAAGGGAAAGGGCAAGATCTTTTCCAATAGCAAGTTTTTCTCCTGGGTAGATTAGGCCTGGTTTATCTATAATGTTATATTCATTGAATTTTGGCCATAAGCTTGGGTCATTGTAATATTTCTTTGCAAGGCTCCACAAGGTATCTCCCTCTTTAATAACAATCTTATCTTCACCATTTTTTGGTGCAATCTTGCAAAAACATATATTTGAAAAGCATAAGCTAATTAAAAGACAAACAATTACTCTTCCCATTTCTCCTTATTATAATATATATCGGCAAATTCTTAAAAAACCTTTAGGAAAAAATGTTTGACAACAAACTTTTGCAGGAAAATTTTTCAAGAAATTTTTTGGCTCTTCACGGAATTAGTGCAAAAGTAATTTCCTATATTTCGCTACCTTTGTCCAGAATTACCTCTAAACAGGATATATTATATCAAAAACACATCACAAAAACATAGCCTCTTTTTTCCTTTGTAGATTTTTTTGTTAAATACCATCAAAA
>JBFMDZ010000331.1 GCA_040753555.1 bacterium | reverse complement strand
TTTCTATCTCTTTCCTTTCTTCCTGATTTAATTCAATTCTTACAGATTTTCTTGCCATAATATTATTATAGCAAGATTTTATTGTAATGTCAAGTTATTATACCTCTTTTATCGGACAGGGCACTAGCGTATGACTCTATTGCTATCTCTAGTGAACAATCAGAGGTATTTAGAGCTTTCAATGTCCCTGAAAGTTCTCTTGACAAAGCTGTGGTCAAATCCATCTTTTTGTGGTATAATTCTTCTTGTAGAGGGGTAAGTATGGCTACATTTAGGAATGTTCTAGAAGAATCAATTCCTATTGCCACTTCTCCTCTACGCTCTTCTTTTAGAATAGATTTAGAGTGCATCTTTCTTCACCTCCTTTAGTTTTTCCCTCACGGCATTTATGAATCCTTGCTTATTTGCAAAAAGCTTCCTTCTATTAGCCATTTTGAGGGAAGTAAATAAGGGAAGGTAGCAATTAGCTTTGCCCTTTGAAGGGAAACGCATACAAGCTTTACCTTCCCTTGCCATTTTTGACTCTATTTTGATTACTAAAGTATTCATTAAATTCAATTTTTGCTCATACTTCTACGAAGTATGAGATTTATATCCTCATCATCAAGATATTTTAACATTTGTAAGATTATTTTAACATTCATAAACACATACGATAACTATGGCTATACTATGCCTCTGGCAAAATTTAAGAAACTAGATTAGAATCTTTATCTCTTTAAAACTCTACAATGGAATGTTTTGATGGTATTTAACAAAAAAATCTGCAAAGGAAAAAAGAGATTATCTTTTTGTGATGCGTTTTTGATATAATATATCTTGTTTATACTGAAAATCAATTAAATTTCAAGTAAGAAAGAAAATTATCTCTTAAGTAATTTGTAAAAAATGCCGAATAAATAGATAGAATGGCAGGATTTCTTAAGGATGAGGATAGGAACAAATTAAAAGGTCTGCATAGGAAGACAAAAGAAAAGAAGTTAGCAGACCGTATTAAGTGTATCTTGGCATTAGACTTTGGATTTACCTATAAAGAGATAAAAAAGATGTTGCTTTTGGATGAGGTAAGTATAAACAATTACAAGAAGATATACCAGGAAAAGGGAATAGATAAGCTATTGGATGTAAATTATAATGGCTATTCTGGAAAGTTGTCTTTAGCCCAAGAAGAAGAATTAAAAAGCCATCTAAAGAAGCATTTAATAAGGTCGGCAAAGGGGATATGTGAGATTGTTAAACAAAGATTTGGAATCAAATATACCTCTGTTGGAATGGTTCATCTTTTACATAGATTAGGATTTGTATACAAGAAAACCCGATTAGTTCCCTGTAAGGCTAATAAAGAAAAACAAGAAGCATTTGTTAAGAAATATGAGGAACTAAAAGCCAATAAGGAAAAAGATGATAAGATATACTTCATAGATGCCGTTCACCCCCAATATAACTCAATGCCAGGGTGGGGCTGGATAGAAAAGGGAAAAGATATGATTACCTTAAGTAATAGTGGTCGTCAAAGAATAAACATAAATGGTGCCTTGGATATAGAAACAAAGA
>JBFMDZ010000330.1 GCA_040753555.1 bacterium | reverse complement strand
ATATCGGCATTTTTTCCTTTTTTTTAAAGATAAAATTTTAGTTTTTCTCTTTTTGAATAAAATAAAGTGTTAAAAACCTAGGCAGGATTTGTTTCTACAAACTTATGGGTAAGTTCCAGTTTGCTTTCCTTGACACATTGTACAAATTAGTATAATTTAAAAGGGTTAATAATTATGGAAAAGATAGCATCAATATCAGAGGTAAGAAATCACCTGCCAAGCATTGTAAATAAGATTTTATTTACCAATCAAAGGTATATTGTAACAAAACAGGGAAAGCCAGCTATTGTTATGATAAGTCCAGAAGAGCTTGAGACATTAGAGATATTAGCAGATAGGGACTTGATAAAATCTTTGGTAAAGGCAGAAGAGGATATAAAGAAAGGAAGAACTTATTCCCACCAAGAAGTCTTTTTTGATGTATAGGATAGAATATATCAAAGAAGCTTACCAAAAGATAAAGAATCTGGACAAAAAGATAAAGGAGCGATTAAAAAAGGGAATTGAGTTCTTGGCTAAGAACCCGATGAGAGGAAAGAGGCTGACAGGGCCATTAGTAGGAAAATGGTCATATAGGGTTGGTGATTATAGAATAATATACGGAATATATCCTGAAAAACTTGTAATATTGGTTTTATCTATAGGTCATCGCAAGGAAATATGCAAAGGAAGAAAAGGAAATGTCTAAGATTTTCAATCTTTTTAAGGAAGATAAGTTTATTTTAAAGCCAATAGATTACCTATGTGGCATTCTTGTTTTATTTGTTTCTTTTGGGGTTTATTTGCATACCTTAACTCCAACGGTGGGATTTCATGATTCTGGTGAGCTTATCAGCGTTGCTTACACATTAGGCATTGCCCATCTACCAAGTAGAAAATTTTTCTTGCAGAAATTTTTAGAGAAAAGGTATAATCATAGAAAATGAAAGAGGCATTAAGGTATTTAAGCAATGCAAAGGAGATATTAAGAAAGACTCCTATTGAAGATAATAATTATACTGATGTCAAGTATGTCCAGGAGGCATGTGGCACCGCATATCTTGCCATCCTGAAAGCAATAAATGGGTATTTACTAAATAAAGGGCTTTTAAAAAAAGAGCTTCCAAAATCATATGAAGCATATACAAAGGCATTGAGAAAATATGTATCAGTCCATAATGGAAAGCTTTTTAAACAGTTTGATTATCTATACGATGAACTCCACATAGCAGGTTACTATGGAGGCCTTCTTCACAATGTCCATAGGGTTAAAGATGCATTAAAGTCAGCAAAGGATTTTATAGAGAAGATTGGATAAAATTGCCAACCAACAAGCCCTTTTACCCACCAAGTTTTAAAATTGACTTTTTAAGTAAAGAGGGGTATAATTAAGCCGATGAAAAAGAAGAAATATAAGCAAATCAATCAGAATAAAAAAGGCATTTGGATAATTATTCTAGGCAATGCCTTATTGATTTTTGGGTTTTTTCTTTATAAAAATATCCCTTTTTCTATTTGGAAGGTCTTTTTTCTTATCTTTTTAATAAGCACATTTGCCTTTTTTAATGCCCAATGGCTTAATTTAAACA
>JBFMDZ010000329.1 GCA_040753555.1 bacterium | reverse complement strand
AACTTGAATATTGTAATCTCTGATGCAAAGAACTCACTCTGTGGTGAAATACATCTTACCTATGACCAAACATTGCTTGAACCAATAGAAAATGAACTACAAAAGGGAGACTGGCTACCAGGTGATGCCTATATCCTAAAGAACAAAGTAGAAAATGGAAAGATAGACTTTGCCTTTGGCTTAATGAATCCGCAAACAAGGGAGGAAGGAATACTTGCATCCCTGTCATTCGTTATAAAGAAAACAGGAAAGACAAAGCTTTTCTTTGACTTTGACAATAATGCAAACAGAAACACAATGTTCATTGAAAGAACAAGCACAGGAGACCAATTGCCAGATGTAGAAGAAGAACCCATAGAGATAGATGCACCCATTATTCCAAATACTATACTTCTTCCATCATTCCCAAATCCAACAAATAATTCAGCCTGGATTCCATTTAAGCTTGCAGAGGACAACTATGTTTCCCTTTCAATCTATAACATCTTGGGACAAAAGGTAAGAACAATAGATGTAGGCTTTAAAAAGAAAGGACAATACACAAAGGCAAAGGAAGGCTTTGCAATATTCTTTGACCTAAAGAACAATCAAGGAGAAAGGCTATCATCTGGGCTTTACTACTACAAGCTTAATGCTGGAAAATTCTCTGACACAAAGGCTATGGTTGTGAAATAATAAAGAAGGCTGTCTCTATCATTATTCTGCTACAACCTTTATTCTATTATTGTACGTGTTTAGCTCAAATTTTAAATCTAAAGCACGAACTAAAAATGTCCAATTGATTTTGTTTGTCATTGGGATTTGGTCATTGGGATTTTGTTTGTCATTGGGCATTGGGATTTTAAATTGTTCAAACTGATAAAAACAGCTAAACATATACAAAATTAAATTCTAAATCCCAAATCCTAAATTTCTCATCCCTATTCCTTATTCCCTTTCAATGGATGAGCTAAATATACAATGATAGTTTATAAAATTTTTTTCTTGCAAGTAGAATTTGTTATAGTTTATAATTTTATTAAGATGAAAGAAGCATCAAGGTATTTAGAAAATGCAAAGGAGATATTAAGCAAGTCTGAAATTGAAGAAAATAGATATTATGTAGATGACAAATATGTAAAATCAGCCTGTGGAATTGCTTATCTAGGGGTTCTAAAGGCTATTGATGAATATCTTCTGGAAAAGGGGCTTACAAAAATGATACTATCTATGAAGAATTGCATATCGCAGGCTATTATAGAGGCAATTTGCGTTCTGTAAATGTAGTAAAAGAAGCATTAAAAACAGCAAAAGACTTTATTGAGAAGATTGGGTAAATAAAAGTCCTAGGTGTTTTTACCAACCAAGTTTTTAACTTGCCTTTTTGATTAAGGGCGATATATAATGGGGTTTATGAAAAGCAAGGATGAGCGGTTAATCCCTTTCAAAACAATAGATTATCTATTTGGCCTTCTTGTTTTTTTTATTTCATTTGGGGTTTATTTGCATACCTTAACGCCAACTGTTGGGTTTCATGATTCTGGTGAGCTAATAACCTGTACCTGGACATTAGGCATTGCCCATCCTCCGGGCTATCC
>JBFMDZ010000328.1 GCA_040753555.1 bacterium | reverse complement strand
AGCACAATAAAAATAGAGTTCTCGCTTCGCTAAAGGGGGAAAGGGGGAGGATTATTCTAATATTTTTCAATAACCATAAATTTAAGCCCTATGAAAGGTTTTAGTAAAATTGGGGAATTTCTATGCCTTCTTCTTTGGTTTTGATATAAACTTTAACAAACATATAAAATCTTGAAGAAGGATTTAGGAAGGTGGTAGAGAATGGGATGGATTGTTTTAGGGATTATAGCTCTTGTAGCTATTGGACTTATTTGGGGATACAATACCCTGGTAAGCCTTAAAAAGAGGGTTGAGAATGCATGGAGCCAGATAGATGTCCAGCTTAAAAGAAGGTATGACCTTATCCCCAATTTGGTAGAGGCAGCAAAGGGTTACATTGTCCATGAAAGGCAGACATTAGAAAATGTAGTTAAGGCAAGGCAGCAAGCAATAGATGTCTCGGGTGTGCAAGAACAGGCAAAAGCAGAGAATTTTCTTACCTCTAGTTTAAGGTCGCTCTTTGCTGTGGTAGAAAATTATCCTGATTTAAAGGCAAACCAGAATATACTTGCCTTACAGGAAGAGCTTGCCTCAACTGAGAACAAAATTGCTTTTGCTCGTCAATACTACAATGATGAGGTAATGAGGCTTAATACCTTAATCAGCACATTTCCCACCAACCTTATTGCCAATTGGTTTAAATTTAGCCATTCTGAATTCTTTGAAATAGAAGACCTACTCCATCGCGAAGCTCCAAAAGTAAAATTTTAATGGCATTTTCCTTTATAGAGATTGAGGAAAAGAAAAGCAGAATAATTTTTCTTGTCCTTTTCTTGCTCATCCTTCTATATTTTTTAGCTGCCTGGACGATTGGGGTAGTCATTAAGCTATGGATAATTATTAAATTATCCAGATTTGGCAATTACTTAACCTCCCCTTTCTTAAACCTTGAGGAAACCATTTTTGCCTTCTTAATTGCCCTTTTGGCAGGCATTATCCACTGGCAACTTTCTTTAAATAACATTATCAATCGCTTTCTTTCTGTCCTCAATGCCAAGCCATTGGATGAGAAAGATAGGTATCATAGGATGTTAGAAAATATTGTTGAAGAAGTGTGTGTAGCTTGTGGAGGAAAAAGGGTTAGGGTGAGGGTCATTCCTACTATTGCAATGAATGCCTTTACCCTGACAGACCTTAAAAAAGAGGCAGTTATAGGCGTAACCGAGGGGCTTCTTTCAAGGCTTACAAGGCCCCAGCTTGAGGCGGTAATTGCCCATGAGATGGCACATATTATATCAGGGGATAGCACTATTGCTACAATTTCCTCCTCTATCTTTGGAATCTATTGTGCTATGTTAAAAGTAATAGGGTTGGTTATTAGGGAGGGAGGAAGGCAAGTCCCCATTGTCTCTATCCCTCTTTATCTGGTTACTTATTTTGTTAGGCTACTTTCCTCTTTAATGATTGTCTTAATTACCCATTTTCCGCTACCTTGCAATAGGAATTGAATTTCCAAAAAAAAAATCTAAAGTTTAACCCTCTTAAAAACCGATATATATAATAGATAGAATGATAGAAGATATTTCAGAAGACAAAATCAAGT
>JBFMDZ010000327.1 GCA_040753555.1 bacterium | reverse complement strand
AACTTATGGTGAGTGGTGGAGGTTTTGGGAGGGAAAGCCTAAGAAAGAGAAAGCAAAACAAGAAAGGGTTGTCAAAAAAGGCTCAAAAAATACTAAAAATCAAACCCAATCTCTGGTTTTATCCAAACAGGACGAAGGAACCTCTACTGACCCTGCCCAACAGCTTTTGGATGAGGCGATTGAGTTTTATAAAAAAGGGCTTTGGAAATCAGAGAGCGAAAGAAAAGGGACTGAGAGTTTAGAATATTACAATAAGGCGATTGAGAAATATGAGGAATTGGTGAACAAATACCCTGATTCTCCCTTAGCCCCTACTGCTTGGGATTTAATGGCTTCAGGATATGCAAGGAAAGCTTGTTATGATGATATAGAAAAGAGGCCATATTATCTTGATAAAATCATTGAATGCTTTAAAAAAATCCTTACCGACTATCCTAATAGCGAAGAGGAAAAACTTGTTCGTTATAACATTGGAAGTTGGTATTTAGTAGGGAAAAACTATCCAAAGGCAATTGAGTATTTCCAAGTCCAGCTTTCTAAATACCCTATTGAAGGAACAAAGACAATCCCAACTTATATGAAGATGGCAGTAGCATATAGGAAGATGGGAAGCTATACAGAGGCAATTTCTGTCCTTCAGAAGTTTAAAAAAGAAAATCCTGAGAATAGTTGGGTAATATATTATAATGCTGATGCAGAAATAGCAAGTTCTTATGAACATTTGGGAAACTTTGATAAAGCTTTAGAGATATATCTTGATATAATAAATAAAGCAGATCCAAGGCTTTATCCCCGTGCTCTTGAGTTAGATATCGTTGTCTATAATATAGCCTGGATATATGATGAGGTTAAAAAGGATTATATAAATGCAGAGATATGGTATAAAAGGTTTCTTAAGGATTATAATAATACTATATTGGCTGGGACTGTAACAGAAAGGCTAGACGAGCTTGAAGAGCTTAAAGAGCAAGGGAAGCTATCTACAGGCAAGAAAAAAAGATGAAAATAAAGATTTTCCTTTTTCTTTTTATCGGGCTTATTATTAGCCAAAGGCTTTATGCTAAACCAACATTTAATGAGCTTTTTGAATATTGGCACCATGAAACCGAACGACATGACACTCAACAAAAAGCCATTGAAAGACTTTGCACCAGACTTGAAATGGGTGCTCCTGGAGATGGTGCGACAGTTGAAGGCACAGTTGTAGTCTCAGCAAATGCTTATGGCTATTATAATGGTCCATACATCCCTAATCAGGAAAATACAAGATTTGCTGTTGTTCCAGAAGGATATATAGGAAAGCCTACACAATATTGTTATGAATTCCTTGGTAGGATAGGCGATGTTTTTCCTAATTGTAATATCTCAGCCTTGTGGGACACCACCGAACTTCCCACTGGTTGGTATTATATTTGGGTAAGTGAGTTGATAATGCAAGGAGATCCACCTTATCCTGTTAATTGTATTACAAGCAATAGAATAAAGGTCTATGTCAACAATAAGTTTATGGTAAGAATCTCTCCCACAAAACAATATTTTTATAAAGGAGGCATTACAAAATCCCATAAGATAACCATAGAAAATAAGACAAACAAGGAATTTACCG
>JBFMDZ010000326.1 GCA_040753555.1 bacterium | reverse complement strand
AAAAAGCACAATAAAAATAGAGTTCTCGCTTCGCTAAAGGGGGAAAGGGGGAGGATTATTCTAATATTTTTCAATAACCATAAATTTAAGCCCTATGAAAGGTTTTAGTAAAATTGGGGAAGTTCTACAACTTAGATTGCAAATAGTCTTACATGCTAAAGAGCATAGCATTAAGGCAGCCACTCGGGTTTTTAAGACTACAGTAAAGACTGTAAGAAAATGGTTTAGAAAATGGGAGGAGTATGGATATGCTTAAATTAGAGGATTTATCACGCAAACCACACAATTCCCCTAATGCCACATCAGAAATAGAGAAAGAAAGATTGGTTAAGCTTAAGAAGAAATACAAAAGAATAGGAGCAGATACGATTAAGGCTATAGAAGGTATAGATTTAAGTGCAAAGACAATAAGGAAGCCCTGAAAGAGAAAAAGGGGTAGCATCAAGGAAAAGACGCAAAAAGTATAGAACAAAACAAAATTTAAGGGAAATAAAGAAACTTTTGTCTCTTTTTGAACAAATAGACGAAGATACTAAGGACTTAACAGATATACCAGAGTATTGGATGCAAATTGTGGCTAAAAGACTCCCCAGAGTTCAATATACAGCTCAAAAGATGTAAGCACAGGAATGCAGTATTTAGCCTTTGCTGATAGCAAATCTTTGCCTTATGCTACTTTGTTTGCTGAATATCTCAATGCCCAACTTAAAAGGTGTGGAGCTTCCCTCTCTAACACTAGAAGGCAAACCGATAAGGCTTAAGAATATATTGGTAGTTGGCAGGCTAAAAGGCCAAGTGGTTATACAAAAGCTTTTAACAGGATGTTCCCGGACAAATCCATACCACTATTCCTCCTGGTGCTCATCGATTCCAATCTGATATTGAAACTGTGCATAATCTTATAGAAATGGAATTCTATGAGATTGAGACCTTTAAGAATAGAGAAGATTTCCTTAATAAAGCCTATAGCTATCAATTGTTCTTTAATTTGTGATAAGACCAAATACCTATAAAGAGAATAAGACGCCTATGAGCAAGAAAGCAAAAGAGAAAGAACCCAACATCTCTATGGAGATTGCTAAAATACCCCCTGTTTTCCTTGGATAGAGCTTTTTGAGATTAAACTTGACCTTTTATCAAAAGGATGGTATAATTTTTTATCCAAAGGGGGGTATGATGTCTCTTCCGTTCCATCCTTTCCCTCCTTCCTTTCTAATTTACATCCTCCCCACTTAAGCTCTACCTCTACCTTTCTTTTCCTTCCCCTCCATTTCATTTCACTTTCAAATCTCAATCCCTTATTCAGTTTCAAATCAAAGATCTTAGTCTCTTTACCATATCTTTGAACTACCCTATTATGATAAAAGCGACCTATAAATTTATCCTCCATTGAATTTATTCTATTATAATTCTTCCTATCATCAAAGCCTCTGTCCCATACCCAGGTTATCTTAGTCTCCTTTCCTAAAAGACCTTCTACATATTTCATTGCCTTTTCTATTTCTAAATTCTGCCAGGTTTCACCAGAAACCAATACATTGAAATATCCCAATCTTGTCTTTTTCTTAACCCACAAGAATTACGGTTATTATCTTATATCCATTTACTGT
>JBFMDZ010000325.1 GCA_040753555.1 bacterium | reverse complement strand
CTCCGCATCTTTTAGCATCTTCTTTGCTTTACGGGGATTAAATGGTTCTTGAAAAGTTCTTAGCCAGAGGTCGCCCCAATCTTTTTTAAAATCTTCAATTCTTTCTTTATAATACCAATAAAATTCTGGCTCTTCGCATAATATGGTGCAAAAATAATTGTATACATATCTTTTTTAACAAAGAAGCTCAATTGTAAATTTTATTTAGCTTTAGTTAAACACATACAATCTTTAAACCCTATCCCTATCCCCATGCACCATAATCCGTGATGAGCCCTATTCATAAAGGCTTCATTTTTCCAGATAGCTATTGGAGTTTTTCTGCCTAATACATTCTGTGATTCTTCTACCCATTTCTTAAGCTCTGGTATCTTATTGAGGTTTTCTAATCTTTCCGGATGTTTTGATCCGGGATTCAACTCTAAAAGAGCCTTCTTCCCTTCTAGTTTCAATCCATACTTCTTAATCAAATCATCACTCACAATAAAGAAATCAATATCACTATCTGCATTAAATGGCCTATCTATTGTATATTTCCTTCCGGTTCATTTAATAATCCCAATTTTTCCCTTTACCGGTGTATCCTTTTGGTTATTAGTGATAAGGTAGAGATAAACGCCGGATGCAAGAGAATTAGGCATTATCCATCTCTCCTCATCAGTTCCATTATTATGTTCTATTTTGGCAATTTCTTCTCGGGCAATATTAAATATTCGGATTGTAGCTTGCGGAGTTAGTTTTTTAAAGGTAATAATATTGCTTTGAGAAATGCGACAAGGGTTAGGAAAAACAAAGATTACTTCTTTCAAGAGAGCAGGAGATAGCCCCTGAAACTCATAAGCACCAATATCTACGGTAGAAGTGCCATCTTTGTCTCCATCAAATATTCTTGAATTGCCATTTTTATCTGTTGAGAAAATACCTATGACAGTATTTAAACCTTTATCAATACAAGGAGAGTTTGGAGTAAGAGAATAGTTATTTCTACCAGAATCAACAAAAAGTGGGTTAGAAACAATGTTTCCTGTATAGCCTCCAGCACTATTTAGCCATTCCACTGTTTCAATTTTCTGCGTGTCATAATCATAATAATCTCCTGAGTCGTTATTAAAAAAGCAATTATAATTGGGAAGAGGATCGCTGTTTATACTCCCTTCGGAAATTCCATATTTAGTATTATTTGCAATAATATTGTTGGTGAGGGATGGAGAAGAATTCCAGGAGCAGTTAATACCATCTTTATTTTCAATGATTGTATTGTTGGTGATTACAGGAAAAGAAGAATAACAATAAATCCCACTATAATAATTCTTCTCGATGACATTATTGATGATTATTGACAATGAATTAGAATAGCAATAGATACCAATTCCTTTATTTCCTCTAATTGTATTGCTAATAATAGAGGGATCGGAACCCGCACTCACGATTCCGTCACCCTTATTTTCTGTGATTATATTATAAGTAATGGTTCCTGAAGAAGAAGAATCGCATTCTATACCCGCACTAGTGTCGTGTTGACTAAATTTCGCACGAATTTTACTAAAGTTTTAGTTCACAAAAGCCGATAATATAAATAGGGATATTTTCCCAGGAGGTATTGGCAATGCGTGGACCAAAATCAAAAACAAT
>JBFMDZ010000324.1 GCA_040753555.1 bacterium | reverse complement strand
ATTTACCAATGTGTTGTTGATAATCACCGGTTTTGGCCTCAATCCAATAAAATGAATTGTTGACCTGGAAAATCAAATCAAGCTCAAAATCGTTGCCATTAGGCAAACTATAGTTTCGCCATTTTTGACAAAGGAGCTTAAAAAAAGTCGGTCCTGCCGATAAGAAAGTAAGAAACATTTCTTAAAGGAGGACCGAATTGACACTTTCTTTATCGGTATCTTTTGAAGGTTTATTAAACATCTTCTCTGACTGTTTTACAAAGAGCAGTTTCGAGAACTTCAAGACCCTCATTACAGGTTGGGTCTTAACCCCAGGACGCAAGACAATTACAAGAGTAATTCAGTCAGCAGATGCAGTTAACAAAAAACATCACAGTTGCTTCTACAACTTCTTTAGCAGAGCTAAATGGAATATCGATCTCTTGAGCAAATTGGTGGCAAAAATGATTGTTAAAGTCTTTATACCCACAGGAAATCCCATCGTCACTGCTGGTGATGATACACTCTATGCTAAAAGTGGTCACAAGATACCAGGAACAGGTATGTTTAGAGATCCTGTGCTTTCCACCAAGAACATTACAGTTCTTCGATGGGGACAGAACTGGGTTACCTTGGGTATCATACTCAAACTCCCTTTTTTCAATGAGCGCTATATCTGCCTGCCTATTATGGCAAGGTATTGTTCTAAAAAGCAACCCTATTCTACAAAAGAGGATATTCACCAAACTCGTTGTCAGCTTATGGTTGAGATGCTTTGCCTATTTGCTTCCTGGTTTCCTGAGTATAAGAGTATTCATGTCGTCGATGGTGCTTATGCCAACAATACTGTTGTTCCAGATCTTCCAAAGAACGTTGAGATTGTGAGTCGTATTCGCAAGGATGCAGCTATCTTTACATCACCTCCCAAGCCAACAGGAAAGAGAGGGGCACCTCGAAAAAAGGGTGATCGTCTACCCACTCCAGAACAAATTGCAAATCATCCAAGTATCCCCTTCAAGGAGATAGAAGCAACTGTTTACGGAGAAACTCGCATCTTCATGGTTAAAGGAATCAAAGCCCTTTGGTATAGAGTTGCCAAAGATCGACTTCTTTATATCCTCATTGTCAGAGACCCTCTGGGTAAATATAATGATGAATTCTACTTTACCACTGACTTTTCTCTTTTACCCTGGGATGTCTTAGAGCTTATTGCTGGTCGATGGTCTATAGAGGTTACCCATCGAGACAGCAAACAGTATCTTGGGATTAATGATCCTCAAATCCGAAATCCAAAGAGTGTCAAAAGAGAGATTCCATTTGGCTTTCTCATTATGAGCCTTATCATCCTTTGGTATGCCAAGTATGGTTATAAATCTTGTTATGATATTAGACCAAAGGCTCCCTGGTATAATCAGAAACAGACGCCATCCTTTCTTGATATGTTAGCTACTTTACGTCGTAGTTTATGGGCTTCTGCATTTTTTGATAACTCAACCTCAGAGGTTAAGATGCAAAAAATTTCTGGGGGTTTTGACCCTGTTTTTGCCCCTTTTAACCAAAATAAAGAGCTTGACACGGATAAGAAGGTTTTAAATCCCCTTAAATTCATAATTCAGATAGCCTCAATGGCAGCATGAATGACGAAAGTTCAGTTTATATC
>JBFMDZ010000323.1 GCA_040753555.1 bacterium | reverse complement strand
TAATATAGAGGATGGAAAACAAGTAATACGTTCCTCTATAATGAGGAAATCGCAGTAAAAATGTTTAGAATTTTGAATTTAGATATTGTTTCGTGCTTCGTGCTTCGGATTTCGTGCTTAATTCAGAAATTTGACAAAAAGATAATAAATATGTTATATTTAAAATATGGGAATGATAGGAGGAACAAATATGGATACAACACCAATAAATATCCTCTTGGTAGAGGATAATGATGACGATATTGTAATAATCAAGAAGGTTTTTAAGAGGCTTAAGCTTACAAATCCATTATACATTGTTCATAATGGAGAGGAGGCATTAGATTTTCTCTTTCATAAAGGAGCATATTCTTCTTTAGAAACCTCTCCAAAGCCAGGGCTTATCTTTCTTGATATAAATATGCCGATAATGGATGGCTTTACCACCCTTGAGAGGCTAAAGCAAAATCCACAAACAAAGTGCATTCCTGTTATTATGCTTACAGTGTCAGACAGGGAAGAAGATATTGTAAAAAGCTATGCAAATGGGGCTGTGTCTTATGTAACAAAGCCAATGGACTTTGAGCAATTTGTAAAGGTAATTGAGCAATTTGATATCTATTGGACACTTGTCTCAAAAATACCAAAGTAAAAGCCTAAAGAGTCAGAGAGTCCAATGGTTAGAAAAAAGGGTGTATGGGTTTAGTTAATGAAAAACTAATTTTGAAGAATCCAAGAAGGCAGGAATTACAACCAGCAGAAGTTAGTTGCCTGGCAGATTCAGGTGCTCTACATTTGTGCATTCCTTCGCATATTCAAATTCAATTGGAATTAGAAGAAATAGATAAGAGAGAGGTAACATTGGCTGATGGAACGCAAAAACTTGTTTCTTATGTTGGTCCAATTGAGCTGCATTTCAAAAATCGTGTGGGTTTTGCAGGTGCATTGGTTATGGGAGATCAAGTTTTGCTTGGAGCAATACCAATGGAAGATATGGATTTAATTATAATACCCAAGACAAGGGCATTAGAAGTAAATCCGAGCAGCCCAAACATTGGAACATCCATTGTAAAGAAGTATGTGTTTAGCTTGAAAAATAATAATTGGCTATGAAAGAAAAAATCCGAAATCTTAAAACAAATTCAAAACTCAAAAAATTAAATTATGACAGTTGAGGTATTGGATACAAGGGGGCTTAGATGTCCCCACCCTGTAATGAAGATTGCAGTTAAGTCTCCTGATATGAATAAGGGGGATATTTTAGAGGTATTGGGAGATTGCCCTACTTTTGAAAAGGGTGTAAGGGCATGGTGTGAAAGGATGAATAAGGTAGTCCTTTCGGTAAGGGAAGAGGGAAGGGTTTTGAGGATACAAATACAATTTTAGCTAATAATTGTATGTTGGTGGTTGGCTTTCTGGTGAATTACAGGGTAACAAATCAACCAGAATAGCTAAAAAATACCGTTTTATATTTACCCCTTGTGAAAAGGAAGGAATAGTCTATTTGAATTGGATTGACCATCGGGAGAAAGTATATAAAAAAAATGGTAACTATTCAGTATATCGTATTTTATATGTTTGGCTGTTTTAAAATTCATCCATTCTATAATAAATCCCAAATCCCAAGTTCAAATGTCAAAAAAATGTCCAATTTCCAATGTCCAATATCA
>JBFMDZ010000322.1 GCA_040753555.1 bacterium | reverse complement strand
CCTAAGGTATATATCGTCAAAATAACTCAATTACTAAAATTAAATGTCATGAAGCAATAGTGTTTTCCCTCCTTTTTGCGGATTGAATTTTATCTTACTGCTTTTTCCGCACCGGAAGACACTATACCTGATAATTCCTAAATTTACAGAACAGACTAAAGCATATAGAGTTAAAGATTAGGTCAAATGAAAATGCTCAACTATTGAGGAACAAGAGTATAACCATTTATAAATAAAGTAGTTGTAATTCTTTGCCTCCTATGTTATAATGGATAAAGGATAACAAAACTATCCAAAAAAACAGGGAGGAGGCAAAGAAATATGCAAAGGAGTAAAGAATCAACTTATTATCTTAAAAAGTGTTTAACTGAAAATTTCACTTGGTTTTTTGTTGTATTTGAGGAAAAATTTCGCCAAAAGCAACGGATAGCTTTTGAGACAATTATGTTTCTATCATTAGCTCATTTCTTTGGGTTTTACAATCCGAAGCAGTTAGCCGACTTTTTTGGCATAGGGCATCAACCACTTTATGTTTCTCTTAAAAGATATAGCCTTTATTATCTTAAAGAGATGCTTATTTGCTTTATGGTAAAGCAAGCCTGTGAATATCTAAAGGCTGTGATGAAAAAGAGCATAGCAACTAAATCCAGAGCAGGCATTACCTTGTCAGTTGATAACAGTGTGATTGACCGACTGGGTAAAATGCTTCGTTGTACCTGGAGTTGGTATAGTGGCCGTGCTAAGAAAATAGTCAATGGACACGATTTGCTCGGTATTGTTTTAACTCTTAATGGATTTGTTTTTCCCTTACATTTAGTCTTTTGTTCTAAACAAGGTCGAGCTAATACTGATAAACCAAGTCTGTTAATAAGTATGTTAAGTTGTCTAAAAGACAAATTTCTCAAGGAAGGTATTGATCTAACATCCTTTCCTATTAGTTTGGACTCATGGTTTGTATCCGAAGAGCTAAAACAAAAACTCTATCAATTAGGTTTTTATAAGATTATCATTGCTGGTAAAGGAAACTATACCTTTACCATTAATAACAAAAAACAAAAATCTTCAGATTGGAAAAAAGAGCTCTCTCTCTAAAGACCAATGGGGCATTGATGTGCCGTCTTGTAGACTTAAGGCTTATAACCCAACTTTTGGTCATATTGTTCTCCTCTTTTATGAGAAGAAGACTACGCATAATTATTACCTAATAGATTTTAGTAAGATCCCAATGCGTAGTGCTGAAATTTGGCATATATGGAAACAACATTACCTTATTGAATATTTCTGGAAGATTCTAAAATCTACATTCAGGATAAAATCTATGCAACTACAAGGTAATGGACTCTATATTGGCTTACTCATTAAAATAATAGCCTATTTGATAATATTACAGCTAAAAACCAAAAGGGTTTTTTCAAAATTCACTATTACTCAGATTACAAGAAAAATAAATCGGGAATGCAACTTGCAAACCCTTATCCAAGAGCATTTTCATTTGGCATCCTTCATAACCTAAACAATCTCGTAGTAATATGCCAATTTTGGAATTATCAGTTTATCTATTTTCACTCTACGGATGACAAATCTTCTTGGCTTTTCCCATGTTTTAAGGATAAATTCTTTACTGGTAACACTGGTGAATTCATCAATATTC
>JBFMDZ010000321.1 GCA_040753555.1 bacterium | reverse complement strand
GACATTGGGATTTCATTTGTCATTGGGATTTGGACATTGGGATTTTTATTCTTTGGCTTCATTATTTTCCTTAACATTATCTAAACATATACATTCCTTATTTCCCTATAGGGTGAATAGTTACTAAAAATTTTGACATAAATATCCCTTTCATCAATATAACCTAGTTATAAAACAAGCGGGATTTTGGGTTAAATGTGACATTTAGGGCAGTTGCAGGCGAGGAAGAGGTAATAATATTTCCGTCCACAACAATATCCTGATTAAGAACCTCTGCCCCAATTCTGCCAATTGCTTTCTTCTGAAATATCTCCATATGCCTTACTCCAGCCTAAAACATCAGTAAACACGCTGGCTTCATATTCTTCAAAGCCATTACATAGAAAAAGTAATACTTTCTTCATAATTTTTCTGCTTCTACCTCCAATCTCATCATTTGAATATGAATAAAACCCTTATTGTCGGGTGGATAATCCTTAATGTATTTATCCACTATCTCCCCAATAAATTCATCGCGTAGTTCTTCGGGCAGCCTTTGGGTATAAGGAAGCCAGGTTGTCCGAATCCATCCAGATAGCCCTTCCTTTCCTTTATGAATCATATCCTTTGGGATTAATTCAACCCGTTTTACTTTAAGCCCAACATCTTTCAGCCAAACATTGTATTCATCTGTTCCATAAAAACCCCAGGGGAAAGCAAAATCAGTAAAATATTCATTCCACCTCTTACTATTTACAATTGTTTCTGAAACCTCTATGATTTTGGCAGCGTTCCCCTTGCCAGCCATTTGAAGCAAAATTCTCCCACCTGGCTTCAGGCTCCTTTTAATTCCCTTGAGAACTGGCAAATGGTCAATGACCCAATGAAGGGTAGAGGTAGAAAAAACAACATCAAATTCACTGATAAAATTCATCCCTCTTGCATCCTGTAATTGAAAGGCAAGATTTTTTGAAGAAAAGTTATCCTTTGCAAAGCTAATCATCTCAAAAGAGCTATCTATACCCAAAATTGAACCCCTTGGTAATTTTTCAGCAATTTCAGCACTAATTTTGCCATCTCCACAGCCAATATCTAAAACCCGTTCATTTCCTTTGAGAGCGAGTTTTAATATAAGTTCTTTTGCCCATTTCTGTTGCTCAAAGGAGCTTTTGTGGTAATCCTCTGCATCCCATTTATACATATTTTTATCCCCTCTTCTCAAAGAAGAATCTTCTCTTAAACCAAGGAGGGAACAAATTTTGCCAGCAAATACAGGTCTTCCTCTCCCGCGATAACCTTGTGTTTTACGCCTTCAGGAATCACAACGAAAACCCCAAGTTCATATTGTATCTCTTTGTCTGCAAGAATACCTTTACCATTACCACCGATAATCTCATGCAATTCCCATTTGTCTCCGTGAATATGTTCTCCAATTTCACAACCGGATTCTACCTTAACCAGATGGCAGCTGAATTTGCCATTCGTAGCCTCACCCTTCACAAGGTGTTTCAGAAAAACACCCTTAAAGATTGAATGGGCATTCCACAGAACTTCCCCAACTTTTTACAAATCTATATAAACAATAAGATAAAATGGATTATTGTTAAAAAAACAAAAAGAAAAGAAATATTTAAGAAAAATACCAAATCTGCCGATATTAAAGAAGGGGACG
>JBFMDZ010000320.1 GCA_040753555.1 bacterium | reverse complement strand
ATTTATTCCCTTCATTTCTAAAAATTAGCCTTCCTGTCAATAGAAAATAACCACAATTTTAAAAAAGAGACCCTAATTTTCCCAAAAATCCTTTCTTTAGCTAAAAAGATATGGGTAAGTTTCAAATCAAAAAATACTTGACTTTTCTTTGATAATAATGTAAAATAACCACAAATGGATATAGAGAAATATAAAAATAGTCCAACCGGACGACTTATTAGAACCCTGGATAACTATTGGGCTTTTGTGCCTAATCCTTTACCTCCAGCTGGTCTGGAAAAATTTCCAGCGGAGTTCGTTAGGATTTTATCTGAAGCAGAGCGTGGGATAGGAGCACTTCGGGCCTTAAGCAGACTTATTCCAAATCCAAATTTATTGGTTGCTCCATATGTTAGAAAAGAGGCAGTACAAAGCTCAAGGATTGAAGGGACTCAAGCCTCACTTTCAGATATTTTTTACTATGAAGCTGTAAAGGAGAAACCCAAACAGGTAGATGTTCTTGAGGTGCTGAATTATGTCAAAGCTATGAATTATGGGCTTTCCAAACTTAAAGAATTACCACTCAGTTTACGCTTAGTTCGTGAGATTCATTTGAAACTTATGGAAGGTACAAGAGGCGAAAGAATGAGAGCTGGTGAATTCCGGACAACACAGAATTGGATAGGACCTCCGGGGTGTTCTCTTGCTGATGCAACTTATGTCCCTCCACCTGTTGTAGAAATGAACTCTGCACTTGCTCAGTGGGAGAAGTTTCTTCATACTGATGATAAAATCCCCTTATTAATCAAATGTGCCTTGATGCACTATCAGTTTGAAGCAATCCATCCATTTCTTGATGGTAATGGAAGGGTTGGACGACTTCTGATTACTTTTTATCTTTCTGAAAGAGGTTATCTTGACCATCCAATTCTTTATCTTAGCGATTTTTTTGAGAGATACCGAAATGACTATTATGATTTACTTCTTGGGGTTACTCAGGAGGGGAAATGGGATGCCTGGTTAAAATATTTTATCCGCGGGGTTGCAACCCAAGCAAAAGTCGCTGAAGAAACAGGATACAGAATCTTAGATTTACAAAAAAGGTATCGCCAGCAACTTCAAAAAGAATCAGTTTCTCCAATAGTTTTTCAATTATTGGATATGCTATTTTTGAATCCTTTTGTAAGTCTACCTGGAATAAGTGATTACTTAAAGGTAACCTGGCCCACTGCTAAGGCATCGGTTGAACATCTTATTAAATTGGGAATTCTTAAAGAAGTATCAGGTCGTAAACGTAGTCGAATTTATTGCTTGAGAGAACTTTTAAATATTCTTGCTGGAGATTAGAAACAATGAATTCAGGTAACATCTTACCCGGGCGAAGAATGATGATAAAGGCATCGGAAATAGGTAAAGATTTTAAGCAGAGATTGGCTATGTCATATTCACCGGTTGGTCTCTATTTTGCAGATAAGAAGCCTGAAGAAGCAATAGGGTTCAAAAAGTCAGGGAGTGGTTGTATCATACCGTTGATATTGGCAAGTGTCAGGGGTAAAACTGTAGCCTTTGATGAAAATTCCACCCTGTGGGATTGCGCGGCTTTTTATCTTGGCTATAAAGATTGGATTTTTCCAGGAATAGAATATTTTCTTTCCCATGGGTTATTGCCTGGAGAA
>JBFMDZ010000319.1 GCA_040753555.1 bacterium | reverse complement strand
GATGTATTTGGTAAACTTGTAGGAAAGGTAGAAGAAATAGATTATAATCCTTATAGTAAGCCCATCAGTGTTGATAAAGAAGGAAGTCTATATTTATTTTTAGACACCACATGGATAGGAGCTAGTGAATGGCGATTGGAGGTTTATAAATATAGCAAAGAAGGCAAGCTTTTAGCAAGGGTTAAATTATCCATTGATGAGCTAGATTTTACAGACAGATATGGTGGACAAAAAGACAGGATAGCAATAGATAGGGACGGCAATATTTACCAATTATTACCCAAAGAAAATGGGGTTTATGTATATAAATGGGAGGTGAAGAAATGAGGTTATCAGTCATAACTATTCTTTTCTTGCTAACACAAAGCATATTTGCACTAAAAGAGATTGAGATTGAACCAATAGATTGTCCTCCTGAAATTACAATTAAAATATCAAAACCTACAGGTACTTACACCGTAGGAAGTATTGCAACCTTACAATTTGAAGAATATCTTAAAGGGGTAGTTCCTGCAGAGATAAATCCAGATTGGGATGCAGAAGCTTTGAAGGCTCAAGCAGTAGTTGCAAGAACCTATGCTGTTTATTGGAAAAATGGAAAGGTTCATTCAGATGGGAAATATTTGTGTAATACTGAATGTTGTCAGGTATGGAAATCTCCTCAAGATTTCAAAAATGGTGTATATCCTTCAAGCACAAACAAAGCTGTAAATGACACCGCTGGTCTTGGCATAACCTACAACAACGAAATCATAGATTCCACCTTCTTCAGCCATAGTGGAGATTACTATGAAGGTAAACTTATTCCTGAACATTATACCTCCAATACAGAGTATATTTGGAAAAATTATTTCCCTGAACGCAGAAAAACTATAACACCTGAAAATAATCAACCTGGCAAGGGAGGCCACGGAGCTGGCCTCTCCCAATATGGAGCAAAAAGCTTGGCTGAAAAACCTTATTATTTAACCTACCAAGACATCCTCAAACACTACTATGGCCCTGTTCCTCCTTATGTTAAGAAGGTAACAGCAACACAACGAGGAAAGAAGAAATACGAAAGTTCTTGGAAGGATAATGATAAAGACAACCCCTATCAAAAAGACCCCCCAAATCCCACAAGAAGCACATCCACAACCTCATCTTCCTTTGGCACAAGCACTATCACAATAACCATAGAATATTCAGAACAGATGACAGATGAATCTGGAAAGTTATTAGAGCTTTATTTGGAATCTATGGATAAAAAGATGATAAAGGTTCCCATAATCCTTGAAAAAACTGGAAGTATGAAATACAGAAGGGCATCTGGAGAACTTACTGGCAAGATGATCAAGGAGAACAAGATGAATGGAACATATACCTTAAGGCTTGTTGGTTATCATAAATATGCAAAGGATTGGGAATTAGACAAAGACCCATCAACCTTTTGCTATCAAAACCCCAATGTAGATAATCTTGTATACTCAACTTGACCGAATTTTCGATAAGTCGTTAGTATTGTTTCAATTGAATTGATTGTTCTTTGACAAAAAAGTTCTAAAGAAAAAAGGCAAAAACTCCGATTTATTTATTAGAAAGCAAATTGGAGGTGCCCCTATGATTAAGATCGTCAGGATTCCAGAAAAACTTAAGCACTTTTTTACACCTTCTCTCAAAGAGGGGTTTAATGAAAAG
>JBFMDZ010000318.1 GCA_040753555.1 bacterium | reverse complement strand
ATTGAAATGGTGATTGAAGAGATTTCCACCCCCTTAATCCCCCGCCAGCGGGGGAGATTTCAGCTTCCATCAGCCGGGGGAACTCAAATTGGCAGTCTATAACCTAACCGCACAGGTCGAAAAAATTCGTTATAGGGATAAACTTTTCTCTTGACAAATTGCCTTTAATATGGGGTTAGGCTTTTTTAACCCTACAATAAGAACATTTATCCGAAGTTCAATTACCATCTTAAACATTATTTGTTGCTGACAAATTGCTTTTCCCAGTCAATTCGACCAGTAAATTGCATTACTACAAACAATGTCAAGATACAACAAATAGTTATTGCTAATCCTGTAAGTCCTTCAAGAAAGAAAGCATACGAAAAAAGCACCAAATATACGAATTGTGAAAGTCCTGTCTCTAAAAGAGCAAAGCGCACTCCTACTACAAGCCGCATGTAAGAGATTACCAAGAATATTGAAACTGATGAGCAAATTACAAAAGATAAGTGAATGTCAATGTGATCTACTAAATATGCCAGAAGCAGGTGGAAACTAAAAAATGCTGCTGAAATGAAGAAATAATTCATTGGATGGATATTGATTTTTTTCACTACTGTAATTATAAAGATTAAAAATAAGAAGAGGAAGAGAGAAACTGGCGCAAAGAAACTGACTCTACTGACAAAGGGACCAGGATTCAACCTCTGGGGCATATCCATACCGATTTGAATACCTGAAATTAAATTAGAATATCGCCAGGTAAGTTCCCAACCTTTGTCTTTTCTCTCCTTTTTTGTTGGAGAAATGCTATTTTCTGGAAAATCAATCTTATCAAAGTTTGTTATCATTGCCAGCTTGAAATTTTGAATCTGGGAAACATCAGATCCAAAAAGATACCACCACTCATCCATTCCCTGCGATTCATAAGTAATTTCGATCTTTTTTGCTTTACCTGGACCAAAGTTTAATTTCTTCAATATTTTTCCTGAAGTTGGTTGAAGCTCTTTAATCTTTTCTCCATCAACAATAAAGCAGAAATTGTCATAGATACCTTCTTTAGTAGGAAAGGTATAGTCAAAGAAAATATCACGATTCTCTTTAGCATCATTTATAATCTGATACTTCCCAGAATATCCAACTTGATATGTTGAATACCAAAGCAATCCCTTTCTTCGGTGATCCAGTTTAAGATTTACTGTAATATCACTACTATCAAGGGTAATGGGATGATTTGTTGTTTCTATCTTTGTCTCTATAATTGTTTCCGCTCCCCGAGTCGTTTTAACCTTCTTTTCTTTCCTTGTTTGGTAGTACACATAGGGTGCTTGCTGCATTTGAATAGTTCCCCATAATTGCCCAACTGCTCCTTTTAGCTTTACATCCTGTCTGTGAGTCCGCAAGTTGGTAACATTACCTAAAATAATCCAGGCTATGCTTGTGCAGATAAAGATAAAGATCAGAACTTTAATATGTTTCCACATCTTGAAGCCCTCCTTATATTCCGACTATTCAGATACTTTCTTTAGTAGCCTAACATTGAAATAAGCGGTGAGCGAAGCGAATCCGCTTCATTGCTTGGTTGAACTAAGCCACTTTGTGGCAGTTTTTTTGCCAGCTTTGTAGAGCTATTTTAAGTTTATCATATTAGGACATTTGATGTCAAGAAGAAAAAGATACATTTCAGCAAAATTTTACTACCACAGA
>JBFMDZ010000317.1 GCA_040753555.1 bacterium | reverse complement strand
AGGTCATGGGACAATGTTTTTTCCTCCCTGTTTGCTACATATCAAAGAATAATAAATGAAGCTCCTTGACCTGACTAATTTTTATGGAAAGCAGAGTGGCGGGGTAAGGACATATCTTGATAAAAAGATAGAATATATTGGAGGAAGGGATGATATTGAGCATATTCTTATCATTCCAGGGGAGAAGGATGAAATTGTTTATAGGGAGAAAACAAAGATTTACAGGTTAAAGGGATTAAGGGTTCCTTTTTATCCCTCATATAGATTGGTTATTAACATCAAAAATATAAAAAGGGTGATAGAGGAGGAAAATCCTGATTTGGTGGAGCTTGGCGATCCATATACTATGGCTTTTGCCCTTTTTGCTACCAAAAGAAGACCAATTATTGGCTTTTATCATTCAGATATACCTGGTTATTTTAAGAGATATTTCCATTTCAGGATAGCAGAAGAGGTGGGTTTAAGATATGTTAGATGGATTTATAATCAATGCGACCTGGTTCTAGCCCCATCAAACCAGACAAAGACAAAACTTGAAGTCAATGGCATCAAAAATATAAAAGAGGTATCCTTTGGCGTTTCTAATACAATTTTTTCACCAGAAAAAAGGGAGGAAGGCTTTAGGGAAAGGTATGGTATTAAGGATGAAAAAATAATCCTCCTTTATGTAGGTAGATTGGCTAAAGAAAAACACCTTCATATCCTTATATCAGCCTTTAAGGTGGTAAAAGATAAATATCATCTTTTAGTTGTAGGAGATGGTCCTTATAAAAAGGATATGGAGAAGGCTTTAAAAGGAAAAACGGATGTTAGCTTTCTTGGATATACAAGAGACCAGGTCGCATTAGCCAAAATCTATGCATCATCTGATATCTTTGTTACACCTTCACCAACAGAGACATTTGGCATAACTACCCTGGAGGCATTATCCTCTGGTCTGCCAGTAGTAGGGGTTAATCAAGGTGGCTTGAAGGATATTATCACCTCTGATGTAGGGCTTCTGGCAGAGGTAGATGATATTTTGGATTTTGCGGCAAAGATTGACTATTTAGGTGATAATGACCCGAAGAAGATGGCAGAAAATGCTGTTAAAAAGGCAAAAGAATATTCCTGGGAAGCCACATTTAACAATCTTTTTGACATCTATACAAAAATAAAGTAGGCACAGGATATTTGAAACCAATTTTGTTTGGGTATATAATATCTTTATGTATTCAGCTTTAGCTTTTAAGAATAATGGGCTATAAAAGAAAGAAATCCGAAATCTTAAAACAAATTCAAATGACTAAAATTAAAAACAAAAAATGTTGTAACTATTCAGTATATCGTATTTTATATGTTTGGCTGTTTTAAAATTCATCCATTCTATAATAAATCCCAAATCCCAAGTTCAAATGTCAAAAAAATGTCCAATTTCCAATGTCCAATATCATTTCAAATTATTGGGATTTGGACATTGGGATTTCATTTGTCATTGGGATTTGGACATTGGGATTTTTATTCTTTGGCTTCATTATTTTCCTTAACATTATCTAAACATATACATTCCTTATTTCCCTATAGGGTGAATAGTTACAAGGATGGAAGAAATTTTATCTTCTCGGTATGGTTATCGTTTGTATAAGTATGAGTTAGATGAGAAGAATAAAAGCTTCAAATATTTCAGGAATGAAGAGGCGATAAGACTAGAGAATGAATTAGAT
>JBFMDZ010000316.1 GCA_040753555.1 bacterium | reverse complement strand
TTACAGGTTTTGCCTATCCTTCTAAAGAGGGATGCGCAATTAAGAGGCTCTCTCTATGCCATCCTATCTGAAACCTTTGCCACAAAGGATGATTTTACAAGGGTTCTGGAAGAAATCAGGCTCTTAAGGGAAGAAACAAACAAAAGGTTTGAGGAGCAAAGAGAAGAAACGAGGCTCTTAAGGGAGGAAACAAACAAGCGATTTGAAGAGCAAAGGGAAGAAACAAACAGGCGATTTGAGACAATGGAAAGGCGCTTTGAGGAACACAGGAAAGAAACAAACAAAAGGTTTGAGGCAGTTGACCGAAGGTTTGAGGCATTGATTGCTGAGATGAAACAGATGCGAGAGGAAACCAACAGGCGATTTGAGGAACACAGAAAAGAGATGCTCCTTGGCTTTACATCAGTTAGGGATGAATTACATGTAAGGATAACCACCATTGGCAGCCGATGGGGAAAAGAGCTAGAGGGAACTGTCAGAAACATCTTTAAAGAATTGCTTTTTAAGAGATTTGAAGTTAAAGAGATAGAAAGATGGGAGTGTTTTGATGAAAGCGGAATAGTCTATTCCCATCCCTCCTCGGTAGAGGCAGATATTTTAATAAAAAATGGGGAATGCTATCTGGTTGAGATAGCCTCATCCTGCAAAAAGGCTGATGTAGGGGCATTAGAACAAAAAGCCCTTCTTTACCAAAAGAAAAAGGGCATCTTGCCAAAAAAGGTGCTTGTTGCTGTAGAGATAGAAAAAGATGCAATAGCCCTTTGTAAAGAATTAGGCATCCAGCTTATCACCTATGATGAAATAAAGGAGGAATGAAAAAAAATGAAGAAAATCTTAAGTTTGGCAATTTTGGGATTAGGGGTTTTGGGAGGGTATGCCTAGGTTGGCTGGGCAGAAGAGTATGTATCAGGTGTAATTAGTGCAGACACCACCTGGTATGCCGCAACCGGCACATACATCGTTACAGGCAGTGTCTATGTCAAAGGTGCTGGCACACCCTATTTTGCCAGAGGCTAAAAAAATGCTTGCTTTTTTAAAACTATGGGTGTATAATTTAAGACCATAGACTAAAGACTAAAAGTATATCTATGAAAAATGATAGATTAGACCTTGAGCCAATTATATTGAGAGGTATAAGGAGGCGATAAGATGAATGTTAAGGCAGAAAAATACATAAATCGGGCAGAGAAATACCTATCCCAGGGGGATAAGGAACTAAAAGAAGACGACCTTTGTCAGGTATCAGAGAAATATTGGAGTGCGTCTGCCCAAATGCTAAAAGCTTGGGCTGTAGCAAAAGGAATACAACATAATGGGCAGGGCTGGCTATTTAAGGTGGTAGATAACCTTATCCGAAGAAGAAAAAGAGCCTTATTTAAAAAACAATTTGGCTTAGCCGGTATGCTCCATACAAACTTTTACGAAGGATGGCTTATAAAAGAGGATGTAGAAGATTATAGCCTCCAGAATAAAGAATTTATTAAAAAGATAAAGACCCTGATTGAAAGGGAAACACGCCGGTCTGCTGACGCAGACACCCTTCTAACACCCCGTCTGCCTTCGGCAGACACCCCTCTGAAAGCTGATTATGTCCCACATTTTTTACTGGACAAATTAAAGTTAATTATAATACAATGGAGGTATGAATGAATGCAGAGATAAAAAGAGAATACAAATAGGCGACTATAAAAAAATAAAATGGGAT
>JBFMDZ010000315.1 GCA_040753555.1 bacterium | reverse complement strand
AAAGCACAATAAAAATAGAGTTCTCGCTTCGCTAAAGGGGGAAAGGGGGAGGATTATTCTAATATTTTTCAATAACCATAAATTTAAGCCCTATGAAAGGTTTTAGTAAAATTGGGGAATTTCTAGACATAATTAACGGTAAGGTTTTATTATAGAAAAATTAGATGTTATACAAAGATAGGGGTTATAAGAAGGATTGCCTTCTTATTCCTGGATGGGGGCTGGATTATAAAATCCTTGAGGAATTGCCATTAAGGTATAACCTTATTTTTCCTTCAAGCTATGATTTTGAGGAGGAAGTCCTTTCCTTTCTTAAAAAGAAGGTTCTTATATTTGGCCATTCTTTGGGTGGATTTCTTGGGGCTAATTTTGCTGTTAAACATCCAGAATTAACAGAGAAGCTTATTCTTGTTGGAATAAGAAAAGGATATAAAAAAGAAGAAATTGAGCCTTTGAAGGAAAATCTTATAAAAAATAAAGAAGCCTGTCTTTACAGCTTCTATAAAAGTTCATTTAATAATGATGAATTCTTAAAATTTAAAAAGAAATTTTTGCCATACTACCTTAAAATGGATATAAAAATTCTTCTTGAAGGATTAGAAATTCTTTCAAGTTTAAAAATAGAGAGCAAACTTTTAAAAAAAATAGAACATTGTATCATCGTTGCTGGAATGAATGATAAAATTGCACCAATTAGCAGCGCAATTTCTCTTTGCGAAAAATCAAAAAAAGAGCTTATTTTGATGGATAACCTTAGTCATATCCCATTTCTAAATAAGGATTTCTTAAAATGGATAAAGGGATTATAGACAAATTTTCAAAGTATTACAAGGGAGGAGAAATCCAGGAAAAAATAGGAGAAAGCCTTATAGCCTTAACCCCTGATAATGTCTATAACATCCTTGAAATTGGATGTGGAGATGGACAATTTACAAAAATGCTTAAGGAAAGGTTTGCAGGAAAAATAATATCATTAGATGCATCAGAGAAAATGGTAAATTTGGCAAGAAATAGGGTAGGGGATGTAAAATTTGTTGTTGGAGATGGAGAGAAACCTCCATTTAAAAAAGGATTTAATCTAATCATATCCAATGCCTGTTTTCAATGGTTTAATGAGTTAGCCTCTTTGGAAAAATATAAAAACCTTCTTTTGAAAAACGGGGTTTTACTATTTTCCATTTTTGGCAAAAGCACATTAAATGAGCTTGCTTTCTCCCTTAATGAGCTATTTAAAATGGATATAAAAATAAGGGCTTTATCATTTCCAAAAAAAGAAGATATTGAGGAAATTTTAAGGAAAATATTTAAAGATTACTTTATAAAAGAGGAGGTTATTAAAAAAGAATATGACTCAATTATGGAAATGCTTGTAAGTATAAGGTATTCTTCTTCCCTAAATAAAAAGATGCTTTGGACAAAAGGTAGGGTTGAAAGATTGGATAGAATTTATAGGGATAAATTTGGAGGAATATTTGCTACATATGAGGTTTTTCTGTGTAAGGGACAAAATGTCAAATAATTATTGACCTTATTCTCTTTGGTTCACTATAATTTTGCACATTAAAGGGTCGTTAGCTCAATCGGCAGAGCAGGGGCCTCTTAAGCCCAAGGTTATAGGTTCGACTCCTATACGACCCAAGGAAAAACAAAGTGTTATAGAAAAAACATTTTGAGAAGATAAAACAAAAGTTGGCAGATAGGAGTCGAAGCCCGAA
>JBFMDZ010000314.1 GCA_040753555.1 bacterium | reverse complement strand
TATAAGCTCATCTTTAGCATTTACCGTAAAGATTACCCTTATTCTTCCTATCCTTAACCGGTAAAACCCTTCCCATTCTCCTTTTAACCTCCTTATATCCGCATACAAGAAATCTTTATTTTCTAACCACATTTCTATGTTTTTTATCTTTTTCTTTAGCAATTCCTGGATTTTCCTAAATTCCCCCTAATTTAGGCACTATATTAAAGATTTTACCCTTGACAAATCGTTTTTTTATTGTTTTATTATAATGCCTATATAGGCATTATGAGTTATGTAGGCATAAAAAATTCGGCAACAAGAAATATGCTTATGAGGTAATTTCTTATTGGGATTCCAAGAAGAAGGCTTCTCTATGAAATTAAGACTTGAAATAGGAGATAAATGGACGATAGAAGAGCTTTTATTGATAATGAAAAATCTTAAAGTGCAAGGTATATGAAAATGAGTTGATAACTATGGAACTTACTAAACAACAAAAACAGATAATCAATGCCCTTGACATCCCAGTGCTTAAAACACAGGGAATTTAGGAAATTATATTGTTTTGAATTTTCAATTTTAGTCATTTGAATTTGTTTTAAGATTTCGAATTTCGGATTTAATTTGTTCCATTAAAGCTAATCCTTCTATGTCAATTTTTTTTAAATGTTTCTAATTCTCCTTGTGATTGCTTCTTTAAGTAAGTTTGTTTCTTTTTTAACATAGCATAGATGATTCTGCTAAGTTGCCGTGCTAAACATATTATCGCTTGCCAATGTGTTTTTCCTTGGTTTCTCTTACGATAATAATATGCCTTTGATTCAGGATTTATTCGCAATTGAGTAAAAGCAAGGAGACAGAAAGCATTCTTTAGCCTTCTACTATATCTCTTCCGACATCTACCCCTTTCTTTGCCTTTGCCACTTTGCCATCTTACAGGAGCTAAACCACTGTAGGCAGCTAACTTATCACTGTTTTTGAATTTTTCTATCTCTCCTATCTCGCCTACTATCTGGCAACTAAGATAGTCTCCCATTCCAGGCATAGTCCTCAATAACTTGACATCAGGGTCTTCTTTTGCGATTTCTTTTATAGCCTTATCTATCTCTTCCAGCTCCTCTTTAAGGGTCTTTATAGTTTTTATGTATGACTTTGTTTCCAGGTTCAAAACAGCAAGATATTTAGTAAGCTCCCATTTCCCTGCTTTTTTAAGCAAAGCCATCTTCTTCTCTCCTATTTCTTCTTTTACCTTGTGGTAGTGATTTAAAGCCTCATCAATAGTGGGGTATTTTTCAAAGAAGGAGAGTGCTTTTTTAGAGGAGATATCCGAGAATATCTGCTTATAAAGACTCCCATATCCCTCAGTAAGAGCAATATGCAGCTGATTGGTGTATTTTGTTTTGAGAAGAACTATGTTTCGTCTTATCTTAGCCAGCTTTTTTAAACTAGCCTTTTCTTCATTAGTTCTTAATAGGGGTAAATTCTTGTGAATAAGAAGGGTTTTGGCAAGCAATTCTGCATCAGTTCTATCTTCATGTTGCTCTGTAAATATTTCCCGAACCCTCTTTGAAATTTGAGGATTTACCTCTTTTACCCTAAACCCTCTTTTAAGCAAAGAAAGTAAAAGGGTATTTCCACAACTAGTGTGCTGTCCCTTAAATAAGGTATGTTATATTTTACAAGGTTTTCCTGCATATGTCCATGCAAATGGTTTTGCTTTTTTGTTGTAATATTCAATATACTCCAATAACTTCTGTTTTAATGC
>JBFMDZ010000313.1 GCA_040753555.1 bacterium | reverse complement strand
AGGGAAGAAAAAAAGTTTTGCGCGCGGGGAAAAAAGAAGTAAAAGGAAAATGGCCTACTTTTGGCCGGTCAGCCTGGCCTACTTCTTCATCGGCTAAAATGGCCTATTTTCTAACCGGCGGTATTAGCAATGGGGCAAACTGATAGTAATCGTTACCTCATTGTCTTTTTTGTTTATAAAAACGATAAGCGTGCCTTAATCCTCTCGACACGGGATATGACAAAAGCTGAAAGGAGACTATATGAGAAAAGATAAGAGTTCAGTATCACAAGCAACAACCTACAAAGAAATTGGCGATTTCTGGGATACTCACGCTTTAGCAGACTTTTGGAATAAAACCAAAGAGGCATCTTTTGAAGTGGATATTGAATCAGAGATTACCTATTACGCTGTCGATAGGATGCTTTCGGAGAGGATTCAGGCTATCGCACAAAAACGTGGTATTACTGCTGACACTCTGATTAATCTTTGGGTACAGGAAAAACTTCAAGAACAAAACACATTATAGAAAAAGCTCTATTCAGCGAAAAGCCGGATTTCGCCTTACTCCACCGTGACACTCTTGGCCAGGTTGCGCGGCTGGTCAACACCACAGCCTCTTAGGACGGCTATCTCATAAGCCAGGAGTTGCAAGGGCACGGTATAAAGGATGGGGGCCATCTCCTCAGACACCTTTGGCAGGAACAGGTACGCGGATGAGGGACGTCCATAAATTTATAAGTTTCTTGTTGACCTCAAACACTTAAAACGTTACATGCTATTGCGAATAAAGGAGGATTTTATGAATACAATCAAAAAGATATCTATTTTGACTTTTCTGTTTTTATTTTATTTCTTAGTAGGATGTAACCATAATATTAGGCCAAATACCAATCTTCCACCAGAGGCAAAGGATGGGCTATCTATGCTTGACGAATGGCGTTCTGGATGTGAACAAAGCGTCAAGATGCTAAAAACATATTATAAACCTGAAAGTAACGAATATAAAAAAGCATACAGCTCCTATATAGAAACAAAGACAAAATCTGATGCATGGATAGAAACTTTAATAACAGATTTACAGATGGGTGGAAAGCCATCAAACCGTTATAAAAGCTTGCTCGAGGAGGCGGCAGCACAAACTGTAGAATTCAAAAACTATGTTAAGAGTGTATGTACGTCTCAGCCTTCAACTAAAGGGGTGCCTGAAATTTTGGCACCTATTAATATCGGAGATATAATAGAAAAGCTAACTAATGCTGGAATCAAAATCTGGGAAGTCTGGCATAAAACCAAAGGAGAAGAACAAGCTAACATAGTTAATTTAATTAAGGGGAAAAAGTGGTTAGACTTTAATGATATTAAGGAGGTAGGGGCGGAACGTCCATAAATTTATAAGTTTCTTGTTACCCGGCAGAATGAGAGGGGGGAAAATGATAAAACATAGAACCATCCCATTTTTATTTATATTGTTTCTTTTTTCATTGATTCTAACCCAAGATGCTTATGCCAAACCTTTTTTCATAGATTGCGAAAAGGCTTTTCAATTAAAAGAATTGGGTCATGACTAGAACAGCACCTTAAAAAGTGTGCTAACATCTGGTTATGACGTTAAAAAATAGGTACGCAAATCGTTCAAAAAATTCAGAGGCTAAAATCCGTCAAATCGTGAACCTTTTTTCACTGGATTTGAATGCCTCTCAGATTACTCAAATCACCGGTCTTAACCGGAATACTATCAACCGATATCTCTCGGAAATTCGAAAACGA
>JBFMDZ010000312.1 GCA_040753555.1 bacterium | reverse complement strand
TTAAAAAACTTGAATATCGAGTAAAACAAAAAGATTTTTTATATTTTTCAAAGATTTTTCTTCCTCCTGTCTTGAGATTATAATCAGAGGAATCCAATGGTCTGGCATTATGGCATGAACCAGACTCAAGATGAAAGCCCCAATTGAAACCTGTATCATTTCTACTCCATATTTTCTTATTTTGACTCCAGACAACAATGAGGGTGATCCTTATCTGGACCAAAACAATCATTACAATAACTACCGCATCGGGCATATCTAGCAATATCTTCCTTAAACTCTGTTGTATCATCAGATGTCAGAGTAGGTCTGTGATGTTTGATCACCGTAATAATATCCTTAGTAGTTATTTTGTACTCTTTGTTAGAGGCTAATTCATTTTCAAATGCTATTTGAGCTAATTGCATACAAACTGCTTCAATATCAGCCGCAGTAAAACCTTCACTTTTTTGGGCTAACTTCTCTAAGTCAATATCACTCTTATTGAGATTATTTAGGAAGCTCTTCCACATAGCCTTACGAGTTATCTCATCCGCTGGCCCTACAGGAAGAATAAAATCAAATCGGCCAGGTCGAAGCAAGGCAGGGATAAGTTGACGAATATGATTAGTGGCACAAATAATTAAGATATCCTTATTCTCACGGAATCTGACCAACTGTTTAAGGAATTCATTGGAAATCATTCGCTCTACTTTGGTTGAATTCTCTGGTCTTACAGCAATTTCTTCAAATTCATCAAAGAAAATAACTGCTTGATTAAGCAATGATAGTTTTTCAAAGAGCTCTTTTAAGGATTTAGCCTGGGTCTCTATCCTTTCATGGATAAGAGTTGAGGGGGTTACCTCAATAAAGAACCAGTTCATCCTTGTGGCAATGCCTTCAGCAAAAATAGTTTTACCTGTACCTGGAGGGCCAAAAAGCAGAATAGCTTTAGGGTGAACCACTCCATGTTTGGCGGCTAAGTCTGGATGTTGCAATGGCAAAAGAATCTTTCGCTCAATCAGACTCTTCTGTAAATCCATCCCTATAATCTTATCCCACCTATCAGGCTTAACCTCTCTAACATTTAATCCTTTTATCTCTAATAAATCTATAATCTTCTGATTCATCTAAAATGTCCACATCCCTGCCAACACAGGCATAATAGTGGAAAAAAATCATTCTTCAGTGAGAGTGGAATTTTGAAACCAACAAATACCTTGCAATGATGGACAGCCAACTCTTTGGCTATATCATCAAATTCTCGGCCTACGACTGGATACTCCCCTCCTTACCTCCAAACTTAAACTTATACTTATTTTCTAAACCTCCTTTGTAAGTATCTTTGGCATTGCTGAATCTGATCATACCCCAACAGAATACTAAGCATAAAATCTTCCTCATCCGTAAACTGATTTAGCGCCTTGTTCCCAAACCTCTTTAAAACCTCAATGCAGGCCTTGTTGCCAAAGAAAACATTTGCCCGTTTTGCGTTTATTCGAGAAACTATATACGAAATCCCCTCATCTTGTAATTTTTTCTCTATCTCTTCGATCAAGTCACACGAGACGGTATGAAGGATTAAATTTCTTAACCCTTTTTTGTATTCGTAAATGTGATGATTAAATATCGACATTATTATCAAAACTCCAAATCATATCTTTTTGCTGTTTGTCCCTTTCTTTCTCATTATCGCATGGCAATGGGAGAGAGGTATTTCCTTCTTCTTGTACTTTAAAAAGAGGAAACCTGCTCTCTCAAGACAATGCCTAAATTCCTCCTCTTTAAGGAGGG
>JBFMDZ010000311.1 GCA_040753555.1 bacterium | reverse complement strand
CTTAAGATTATCATAAGAACCATTGCAAATCCAAAGACAAGCATCCTATAGCTAACAAATGCCTGGCCCAGGAATATACGAAGAATCTCAGGAACTCCTACAAGAAGGACCACACCCAAAATAACCCCAGGAATGCTTCCTATTCCACCAAGAACAACCATACAAACCAAAAACACAGATTCCCAAAATGTAAAGCTCTCTGGTGAAATAAAGCCTATCCAATGGCTATAAACACATCCAGCCAAACCAGCGATTCCTCCACTAAACAAAAATGCTATCATCTTTAGGTTGCTAATGTTTATTCCCATAGCAGATGCTGCTGTTTCATCCTCCCTTATTGCTACCAATGCCCTACCGATCCTTGAATTCTCAAGCCGATATGAAATGATAACAACAAGGATAACAAAAAATAAAATGAGATAGTAAAAATGCAAATCATCCCTAAAGACAAAAGAGAATATACGAGGAGGAGAGATTGTGCTACCTACCCTTGGAAGCCCCTTTGGTCCATTTGTAAAACTATCCCAATTGTTCAAGACAAGCCTTGTAATCTCTCCAAATCCCAATGTGACAATTGCAAGATAATCTCCCCTAAGATGCAAGACAGGCTTTCCCAAGAGGAAGCGAAATAAAACGCTAATTCCTATGCTCAAAGGAATACAAAACCAAAACGATACACCAGAAAGATTAAGCAAAGCCGAGCTATAGGCACCAATGGCATAGAAGGCACAAAAGCCTAAATCCAGAAGCCCAGTTAAGCCTATGGTAAGATTTAGTCCCAAAGAGAGGATAATATAAATCCCAATCAAAGAAAGGATATGGACAAGATAAAAATTGCCAAGCCTATTGCTAAAAAAGGGAAAAATGGTAAGGCAAAGAATAGTGGAAAACAAAATAGCCTTCTTTCTCATAATTTTTCAGGTGTCCTCTCTCCAAGTATTCCTGTTGGTTTAAAGATAAGGACAAGGATTAAGACAACAAAGGCAATAATATCCTTATTTTCTGAAGATATATAACCTGCACAAAGGGCTTCTAATATTCCAAGGACATAGCCTCCAAGAATTGCTCCTTTAATGTTTCCAATCCCACCCAAAACAGCCGCTGTAAATGCCTTTATTCCAGGGATAAAACCCATATTGTATTTTATAGAGCCATAATAAAACCCGTTTAAAAAACCAGCTATGCCTCCCAGACCTCCACCAATAAAGAATGCCAGAGAGATAATAAAATTAACATTTACTCCCATAAGGGCTGATGTTGTTCTGTCGGAAGAAACAGCCCTCATTGCCATTCCAAGCTTCGTTTTTGCAATAAAAAGATTTAGGATAATCATCAAGATAATGGTGAGAATGATGATAAAAATTTGTAAAGGATTGACATTAGCTCCTAAAATTTTAAAATATGGAAAGATGAAAGGATAGGGCTTTGATTCTGGGGAAGCAACAAGCATTACAATGTTTTGTAAGAATATAGATACGCCTATTGCACTAATTAAGGGGATAAGCCTTTCAGAGCGACGAAGAGGTCTATATGCAGACCTTTCTATAAGTATTCCTAAAAGCCCGCAACCTAAGAAGGAAAAGAGAAAAGCAATGGCTGGCGAGTGAAAAAAAAATAAGATAATAAACCAAAGAATGCACCTAACATAAATATCTCAGAATGGGCAAAGTTAATCATTAAGAGGATTCCATAGACCATTGTATAGCCCAATGCCAGAAGGGCATAAATGCCTCCTAATGTTACGCCATTTAAAAGCTGTGAGATAAACATTATTCCTCTCTG
>JBFMDZ010000310.1 GCA_040753555.1 bacterium | reverse complement strand
AAATGATATTGGACATTGGAAATTGGACATTTTTTTGACATTTGAACTTGGGATTTGGGATTTATTATAGAATGGATGAATTTTAAAACAGCCAAACATATAAAATACGATATACTGAATAGTTACATAAAATGTATAAAAATTGTAGAAAAATATCCTTTTTGTTTTTTATATTGCTATTTACCCAAATAAAATTATTTATAGAAGTAAATAGCCCTTGAACATTATCAATTTCTACTAATTGTTCTTTTTCAGGAATTTTATCACCTTCTTCAAATCCATAATGGGGTAAAATAGGAATTAAATCCCATCTCCAAGAATTCTTAAACTGCACCCTTTTCCAAATTTTAGTTGGATTATATCCATTGTGCCATACTAAATATCTTGCATTAGTTGCGTTCCCATAAGATTTTACTTGTTTTTCGCCATCTGTTTCTTTTTCTTTTTTAACTTCAATTATTATTTTAATATCTTCGCTGTCTTTCTTTTCATAGCCCTATGATATACTTGTTATGATGTGGAAAGAGATGAAAGAAAGCTTTTTGTCTACTGAAAGCTGGGCTAAAATTGCCCGTAGGTTGAAGTGAAAGATTATGATGCCTTAGCCATTCCCGGTAGTTTTGAAAAGACAGGATTCTTAAACATTATGTTCATTGTAATATTTATTTGACATTCTAATATAACTATGTTATACTTATTCTGGAGGTGATAAGATGTTTACGGTAAAAGAAGATACAACATTGGTAGGTATATCAGAATTCAGGACTAACTTTGACAAGGTTCTTGAGGCTCTCAGTAAATCCAAGGTGCTATTAGAAAGGCGAAATAAACCTTTAGCGGTTATTGTGCCAATTGAAAAATACAATCAGATGGAAGAATTGATTGAATTGCTTGAAGATACTGGTTTAGGTTGGCTGGCTAAAGAAAGGGATGTAAAAAGCACACCGGCCGACTATATAGATTTAGATATGGCTCTGAAAAAAGGTTGAAGGTAGAAGATGAATACTACCTGGAAAATAAAGATACATCGGTTAGTCCTTTCAGAAGATTTTAAGTCAATAAGCTATCCTGATCAGAGGGTAATCCTTAAAGATATTGGTAAAAAATTGAGTTTAGAGCCTAAAAGCTATGGCAAGCCTTTGTCAGGTGAATTAAAAGGTTATTGGAGGCTAAAGGTTAAGGATTATAGAGTGATCTATAAAATAAAAGAAGATACAATTGAAGTTTTGGTTATAAAGGTTGGGATTAGAAGAGACGAAGAAGTCTATAAAAAATTGCTTTATAGACTTAAAAAACTTGGGATAGATTAGCCATTAACTAATCTATGCAATATTTGTCATCTTCGCTAGAACAAGACTACCGAAAGAATTGATGACTTTCACCCTGCCTTATGATATACTTGTTATGATGTGGAAAGGGATGAAAGAGAGTTGATGTAACGGTTAAAAATAAGGGTAAGATAGACTGATGAACGAATATTTATCTTTTAAAAAAAAGCAAAGGCTAAAGATAATAGGAAAGATTAAACAAGTTCTTTTGAATAAGCAAGAGATTGTTTTTGCCTTTATCTTTGGTTCTTTCTTAGATGAGCCATCTTTTAGGGATATTGATATTGGTGTTTATTTAGACAAGATAAAGCAAGGGGATATTTTTAATTACCCATTTTCCGCTACCCTACCATAGGAATTGACTACTTCAAAAAATTTATTATGTTTTGGCTCTAAAAAGCCGATATATATAATAGATAAGATGATAGAAGATATTTTAAGAAGACAAAATCAAGTT
>JBFMDZ010000309.1 GCA_040753555.1 bacterium | reverse complement strand
ATAACATACCTTATTTAAGGGACAGCACACTAGATATTAACAAGGTTTTTTAATAAGAGGAAGTGTTACATTTCTTATTACCCTCAGTCTATTCAAAACCATAGGAAAAATTACGGAACCTCTGCTATATTTCTTCCCCCATATTCTCCTAATCTTAATCTTATTGAGCGGGTATGGAAATTCTTCAAAATTAAGGTGATAAGAGGCAAATACTATGAGAGATTTGATAAGTTTAAGGCTATAGTTCATGAATTCTTTGAGAATTTTGGAAGTTATAAAGAAGAATTAGAGAGCTTACTTGTCAAAAAAATTTCAGATAATAGAGGTTGTTGACCCTTGAAAACCAATTTTGTTTGCGTATACATTTCAAGGAACAATACCCATTATCCTTTATGACTTAATCCCAGAAAAGCCCTACAAGATAAGGGTATCAATGGATGGCTATAAGGATTGGGAAAAAGAATTTACTCTCAAAGAAAGCATAGACTCATTAAGGGCTGAACTAATTCCCTTATCAAGGTAAAAAACAAAATTTTCTTTTCACTCCAGCCTGAAAATCTATAAATTCCCATTTTTGTTACCAAATTTTATTTGTGAAAAAAATAGGAAGGAAATTATACTATGCTTAAATGTATTTGATAAGCCAATACCTGAAGGATACCTTTGGAGAGAAAGTTAGAAAAATAAGCCTTGATGCAGGATTTACCTGTCCTAATATTGATGGAACATTAAGTAATAAAGGCTGTATCTATTGCAACAACAAGGCATTTAGTCTATACACCAGAGAAAGAAAGGACATAAAAACCCAGATAATTGAATCCATTGGGTATTATAAAAAAAGGGGGGTTAATAAATTCCTCGCATATTTTCAAGCCTTTAGCAATACATACGGCCCTTTAGAAAGATTAAAAGAAGCATATGATAACATCAAGGGATTTAAGGAAATTGTTGGGCTTGTTATTTCAACAAGGCCAGATTGTGTTAATGAAGAAAAAATAAGGCTTATTGCCGAATACAAAAATGATTACCTTACCTGGATTGAATATGGCTTACAGACAACACATAACCATACTCTTAAAGCAATCAATAGAAACCATACATATGAGGATTTCTTGAAAGCCCTTGAATTAACAAAAGAATACCAAATAAATGTTGGCGTTCATATAATCATTGGGCTTTTAGGGGAAGGCTATGATGAAATGATGACCTCAGCAAGCCGTCTTTCCAGCCTTCCCATTGATGGCATAAAATTCCACCTCCTTCATATACTAAAAGATACAGAGCTTGAGACAATGTATTATCAAGAAAAAATTAGGCTTTTAGAAATGGATGAATATGTAAAGATAATTTGTGATTTCTTGGAGAAAATCCCAAAGAATGTTGTAATATTAAGGCTTATATCAGATGCAAAGCCCGAATACCTCATTGCACCAAAATGGATGAACAATAAAGGTGTTGTTATATCAAAGATAAACAAGGAATTGGAGAAAAAGTGGCAGATCAAGCTTAAGAATCAATGTAATTACTTAACTTTTCCTTAATTTTTCTCCACTACAGAGAAAGCTGGAACTTATAAGTTTGTAGAAACAAATCCTGCCTAGGTTTTTAACACTTTATTTTATTCAAAAAGAGAAAAACTAAAATTTTATCTTTAAAAAAAGGAAAAAATGCTAGTAATTCTCGGTAAAAACTTAAACACATTAAAAATCATCATTTTTTTCTTTTATCTTCTCTATCCTTCTATATTTATAGTGATTTTTGCCTTTCCCTTTGGTTTTTTCTTCTTTGTTTTTTGTA
>JBFMDZ010000308.1 GCA_040753555.1 bacterium | reverse complement strand
ATAACATCTTTGGAATATTTTTACCTTCTTCATACTCAGGGTTTATCGTAGCAACGATTAAGGATTCATTACAATGCTCATCGTCCTCAAAGAGAAGCTCTGTGTTTAATAAAGATGCAAGCTTATAAAGATAGTCTATGTCTTGATTAGTTATTGATCCATATACCTGTTCTTTTGATTCGTCTGGAGAAAGAATCCATCCAATATTATGACATCCTTTAGGAAAAAGGTTATTAAATAAACTTATCTCATTGCCAGCCCCTATCTCACCGCTTTTATAAGGAAAAGAAATATCTTTTCTTATAACCCAATACTCCTCTGTATCACGGTAGCTGCTATACCTTTTTTGAATTTGAAAGTCAGGGAAGAGCATATCCCTTAGAAGATGTGCCATCTCATCAGGGGTGATTGATGAAACCAAATAACAGCCTACTGACATTATAAATTCACCTCACTTTTTATAAATAATATGGGGACCTCGCTCTACTATTTCCTTAAAGGCTTCATTTTCCCAGATAGCTATTGAACTTTTTCTTCCTATAGTTCCCAGAAACAATTTCTTTAACCAATCCGTTTCCATTAACTACAAAATAATTTCCCGTTGAGGCAAGTTTTCTAGATTTGAAGTAGAACACTTCGTAATCTTTTCCCTTCTTACTAAATTTATGTGAAGAAATAGGCTTATTTTCTCCCATTATTTTTAAAGCATCTTCCTTGCTTATTTCAAGATTTAACATTTTCATTTTTCTTTCAACCCTTCGAGCTTCAGCATCTACTGCTCCTAAGTATATATAAATCCCTCCTATTACCACTAATACTAAACTTATTAAACTTATCCCTATTAACTTCATCGGCTTTTAACTCCACGATTCATTATTTTCTTCCCCACCAATCAAAGAATTCTTTTAATTGCTTGGAAAATGAAATTCCAGAATTAGAATTATAGTGCTTTTTAAAGAACTCTGCACCTAAAGCATTAGAAAAGAGATCTTGAGGATCCCATGCACTATTAGGATCACCTATTATAGGTAAAGATTGAAGAAGTTCTATTGCCCATCCAAATCCTTCACCTTTAGGACCAACCACTAAAAAGTGTCGCATATCTATCACTCTTTTAGGATTAGCGGGATCAATTACATATCGGTATTTATAATTTGGTCCTCCTGCACTACTGTCACCCGCAGTTCCTTGATCTACTTCATGCTGGAGCTCAGAAAAGGTTTTTCCTTTAGTATACTCTATAAATTCTTTCATAGATATAGCATCAGCAGAATGATTGTTTAATCTGGCATCTTTATTTGGATCAAAAGCCTTATCAAATTTTGCTCGGAGTTCTTCTTTTTTTAATTTATCCCTTATATTATTTTCTACATCATCCTTTGTAACCCCTTTGCTCTGGAATAGCTCCTTAAATGAATCCCATAGCTTATCCAATACCCCTCCTATCCCACCTTCTGTCTTTGCTCCCAGATTTATTGCATAGTTTGCAATGCCATCCAATCCCATTGTCTTAAAGTCAATATCCCCCAAATCTATATTAGGAAGCCCTATCTTCGGCAGGTCTATCTTTGGCAGGTTTATATTCTTCTTCCAGATTATCCCCTCAACCACATCCCCAAACTTATTGTTCCAGTCAGAATTCCTCTGGTAGCTCTTTAATCCAGCAAGCCTTTCTTCCCAGGAAAGCTTATTCCCCCACACATCCTTTCCCGCTAAGGCTGTGCCAAATTTGTAATACTTGTTCTCAATGAGGCTATTGTATAGGCTTCCTGCCTTATTGGTTAGACTGCTTAAATGGCCAAGGTCATACTTTTTTCCAAGGTTTAACCCTGCCAAAAAGGCCTGCTCTGGGTTTTTAAGATAGC
>JBFMDZ010000307.1 GCA_040753555.1 bacterium | reverse complement strand
ATTATCAGAAGGGCATATGGTTATAGGGATAAGGAGTATATGAAGCTAAAGATTATTCAAGGATGTTCCTCTATGGGTGTCTTTAAACCCTATCCCTATCCTCATGCACCATAATTCACGATGAGCCATCTTTTTTTATCAAGGTATTTGGAAAATAATCTAAAGAATGCCCCTTCTGGAAGAAGCAAAAAGTTTTCACGAATACCTCTTTCTCTATCTACTCCTGGCCCAACATAAAAAGGAAATTTCTCAAAATTGCTTGTTATTATCCCATTTAACCTTTCATTTATTACCTCTCCTAAATTATAGTATTTTAATTCTTTGTAAGGAATAGGGTTAAATGGAAAAGCTATATTGGGATGGCTTTTCTTTATAGCCTCAATATGCCAATCACAGCCTAAAAACATCCAAACAAGGTTGGATGTATCATTTCTTCTTTCTTCTCCATACTGAAGGTAATAAAGGGAGAATGCATCATAATCACCATAACAAAGGATAATTGCTTCTTTCTTTAATGGCCTTAAGATATTCATCCCATAGTCGTAGCTATAGAAGAATCTAGCTCTATTGTTTTGGAAATGGTTTAAATGAAGGGGAAGAAGAATAAGAAAAGGAAGAAAAAATGATAAAAAGGGAATAAATCTGGCAAACAAAGACAAACCAAGTCCAATGAGGATAGAGGTAAGGATAAATGAGGGGATATAGTAATCACAGATATTGACAATGGTATATCTTATTGAATGTAGGCTATTGACGATAAAGATTAAAAGAAAAAAGAGAAATAAGACCTTTCTTTTTAAGAAAAATGGTATTGAAAAAAGGGAAATCCATAAGATATATTTGCTAAATTGTAAGGAGAAAAAGTTTAAATGAGAGCTAAAGCGGATTATGGATTCTTTAACGGATGAAAAATATCCAGTATAACTTTTGGCAAGGATATGAATGATGAAATTATCAAGAGTTTTCGGGTCTCCCCAATTAAGTATAGGATTTTGACCTGCCCTTAAAGGCAGATATGTCCATAAGAAAAGGGGAAGAAAAAAGAGAAGGAACATCTTTAGGATAGTAGAAGGTGAAAGCCCCATTCTATAAGGAAGGTTTATAAGGTTTAAGATATGAGATTTGATTTTTAAGATAAAAGTGCCTCTCTTTTTCTTTTGAGCTTTAATTCTATTCTGAAAAGACATAGCCAGAATAAAGAAAATGCTTGCCGGCACAAGGTAGATTGTTTGGAAGTGGTGGGTGAAACTTAAGCTTAGAATAAAGGAAAACAAATAAAGAGGTCGGGGGTCTGGAGTCTTGAGTCGGGAGTCTTGCCATTTAAGGAGGATAAAGATAATTAAGGTGGCAAAGAAAGCATTTAGGGTGTATTTCTCGGCAATGACAGCTTGTTCCCAGAAGGTTAGGGAGAAGGCAAGGGTTAGGCTTGCTACAAGGGAAGGAATTATTCTGGTGCTCTGGTGCTCTGGTGCTCTGGTGCTCAGTTTTAAGGTGATGAAATAAACCATCATTACTGCCAAAGAGGCAAAGAGGGCTGATTCCATATTCATCCGAAAGGCAATGTTTCCAATAGGGATTAAGGTTATAAAAACCTTACCCAGCAAGGTATAGAGGGGATAGCCTGGGGGATGGGCGATGCCTAATGTCCAAGCACAGGTTATTAGCTCACCTGAATCATGAAACCCAATGGTCGGGGTTAGGGTATGAAGATAAATGCCGAATGAAACAAAGAAAACAAAAATGCCAAATATGTAATCCTTTGTCTTAAATGGCTCTTTATTTTTTACCATACCATTCTTAATCCATTTAACCCCACTAGGTAATCCTCATACTCTAAGTTTGTAGAAACTCCGTATTCCTTAAATATATC
>JBFMDZ010000306.1 GCA_040753555.1 bacterium | reverse complement strand
TTTTGTAGAAGATAAACCATCCAATGTATCACAAAATCCATCTAAATGCAGCGCACCCGTGATGACAATAGAAATTATAATGATAAGGCTTGTATTAACCTCTTTGGGAAGGCATCCAAATAAAAAACCTGTTCCTCCTAGTAGACTTCCGATTAAGCAACCTATAATGGGAAACCAGGATATAGAGCCTTCAAAATCTAGCTCCTTTATTTTTATAGGAATAATAGTAAGAAATTGTAAAGAGGTCAAAAACCCATTAAATGCTTGCATTTTGCCTTTATTTGGAAGGTTAAACAGATTCCTTTCTCTCTCCGATAAACCAGCTACTCCTTTTCTTAAAGAGGAGATTGAATGTTGTTAGGCTTCCATATATCCTTGTAATGTATTGTTGAAGCTCAATCTTGTCAGCATCTAAAAGCTTGGGGTTGGAATTTATCTTTGCCTCAAGAACGCGGAGCCTATCCCTAATCATAATGATTTTATGGAAAAATTTCTCTAATGGAAGGACAAATTCCTTAAGGTCTTTTCTTTCTGGTTTTATAATAATATTCCCTCCAGCCCATCTCTCTCCAAGCTCTATATCTGCATACTTTAAGCCTACATCCTCTATTTCTTCCCTTATTATCTCCCTAATCTTTTCGTAATCAATCTCCATACCTGCAATTAGCTAACAAGTAGCCTCTCTTCTAGCTTTTTAACCCCATCCTTTGTGATAACAAGCTCATTGTGGGAAAGGACATAGTATGAGCATAGATTTTCTGAAAGACAGGAATGGGTATTTGGTATGTTTCTTGTGCTTTTAACAAACTCTGGGCTTCTGGAAGAAAGGACAAACAAGGGCTTTTTAAGGGAAAGCTTGTGAATTATCTTATCCATTACCTTTGTCTTTGCCTTTTTTAGCTCTATAGTGTCAATTACCAATATTTTTTTTTCAGCTGCCTTTGCTGAAAGGGATGAGATTAGGGCATTTCTTCTTACCTTTTTATGAAGATTTATCTTAAAGCTCCTTGGTTTAGGACCAAAAATAACACCACCACCCCTCCATAGTGGGCTTCTTATTGAGCCAATACGCGCCCTTCCTGTTCCCTTCTGCCTCCATAGCTTTCTTCCAGAGCCAGAAACCTCTCCCTTCCTTTTTGTTGATGCTGTCCCCCTTCTTTGATTAGCAAGATATGCCTTATTTGCCTCATATATTGTATTTGGATTAGGCTTCTTTCCAAATATTTCATCATTAAGCTCTATTTCTTCTACCTTTTCTCCCTTTATGTTTATTACATCTACTTTCATTTTAATAATTCCTTAAACTCATTTAAGGTTAATCCTGTTTCTCTTATTATAGACCTTAATGTTCCTTTGGCAATCTCTTTATGAGCAGGAACAGTCAACCTACGATAAGGTGGATTAATATTTCTTAAAATAATATGGCTCCCTGTCCAATAATCCTCATAATATCCTATCATTTCTAATATCCTACAAAGCTCTTTTCCAGATAATACTGGTAATTTGCTCAAACCGCTATCTCCACCATCTCCTCTTCAATTGGGAAAGGAATTGCTTCATTATGTTTCTTTAAACTTTCTATATATCCCTTGATTGCATCTTGAATATTCAAAATTGCCTCATTCCTAGTTCTACCTTGAGAAATACACCCGGGTAAAGATGGACATTCTGCTACAAACATTCCATCTTCATCCTGCTCAATCAAGATTCTCCATCTCATAGTATCTACTTGCATTTTTTAATTACAACAAGTCCATTTATAGGCCCAGGGATTGCTCCTTTTATAAGGATAAGATTTTTCTCTGCAATTACCTTTACAACCTTAAGATTTCTCATTGTAACCATTTTGCCACCCATCCTTCCAGGCATTCCTGTATTCTTCCAGACCCTTGAGGGAAATGAGGATTGGCCAACAGAGCC
>JBFMDZ010000305.1 GCA_040753555.1 bacterium | reverse complement strand
CCTTGATATTCAACAAGGGTGAAATCCTTGTGTTGCACGGTAACCAGGTGCTTTACAAGAATCTTTTCCTTATCATCAAGGATTACAACTTAAGTTTGCCCTCATCTCTCCAACATACTTCACATCTCCCCTATGAACTTATCATTACCCACATCTTTTATATATTAAGAAGAATTAGGGATATACATTAAAAATTCCCACACATTTTTCTTAAAATTTACATTTTTTAGGTATTAAGTTTTTATTTAATTTTTCCGATAATAATTATATGATAGATGTCTATGATAACGAAAATGATAATCTAAACCCTGACTCATATTTAGAAGAAACAAAAAAATGGATAAATACCGAATTTAATATTGCCGACTTTAATGATGTTCGTCTTAATAAAAGGCTGATGGACATCATTGTATCTTTTTGTTCTTCGCCTAATACTTCTATTCCTCAAAAATATAATTCGTGGGCTAAAATAAAAGCTACTTATAGATTTTTAAATAATAAAAAAGTATCTCATAAAAATATTTTAAATCCTCATCAAATAGCTACACAAAAAAGAATAAGCGAACAGCAAATTGTATTAGCCATACAAGATACTTCAATACTTAATTATACCTCACATCCTGAAACAAAAGGATTGGGTAATATTGGTTCTGATGAATCCATTAAAGGAATGCTCGTTCATACAACCTTATCTATGACTCCTTCCCGTGTTCCACTTGGAATTATTCATCAACAAACTTGGATAAGACCCTATGAAGAATATGGCAAAAAACATAGACGCTATGAAAAGTCTATTCAAGAGAAAGAAAGCCAAAAATGGCTTAACTCTTTACAAGCAACCGAACAACTCAAAAAAGATTGTCCTGATACTTTAATTATTAATATTGGGGATAGAGAAGCTGATATATACGAATTATTTCAACAAGCCAATGATATTAATGTCCAATCTAAACTTTTAGTCAGAGCTTTTCATAACCGTAATGTAGATGCTCAAGAACAATATCTTTGGTCATATATGAAGATACAGCCATTAGCTTGCACATTGGAAGTAAGTGTGCCTCGCAAAAAGAAGAAAGCTGAACGCATTGCTTATGTTGAATTACGCTTTTGTAATGTAACCATTAAACCTCCCAAAAGTAAATCAAATCTCTTTCCAATTACATTAAATGCAATATATCTTATTGAACCATCACCACCACTTGATGAAGAACCTTTATCCTGGATGTTACTTACAACTTTATCACTTAATTCTGTCTCTGATGCTGTTCAGTCTGTTGAATATTATGCACAACGCTTCTTAAATAGAATTATTCCATAAAATTCTAAAAAGTGGTTGTGGTATTGAAAAGCATCAATTTAAAACAGCAGAAGGACTTAGGCGCTGTCTAGCAATAGATTCCATTGTTGCCTGGAGAATTATGTTTTTGACTATGATTGGCAGAACAATACCAAACCTTCCTTGTAGTGTTATCCTTCAAGAGCATGAATGGAAATCTCTTTGGTGCTTTTACCACAATACCAAAAAACCTCCCAAAGAACCACCATCCTTATCTCAAGCTATTAGGATGATTGCACAATTAGGAGGATTTTTAGGTAGAAAAAGTGATGGTAATCCAGGAGCAAAGGTCTTATGGCGTGGTATGAAAAAGCTATCTGTCATTTCTTTAGCCTGGAAAGCCTTTGGTCCTCCATAAATCAATATTTCTCATCATCCCTTAAAATCTATTTCTTATTTTTAATTTATTTGTATTTTCTTATCTTCTTTTGTTATAATTTTGTTTTGGGGTATCTAAAATTGCATACTTAGTCCGTAACTTCCTGATTTTTAAGTAATATGTAAATTTAGATTTTCTATCAATTTTCGTGTTTGTTTGGGTATTTCAAGGTCTATCCATTGGGTTGAGGTTTTTACCTTCCTGTATTTACTTAAATAT
>JBFMDZ010000304.1 GCA_040753555.1 bacterium | reverse complement strand
TTTTGATGGTATTTAACAAAAAAATCTATAAAGGAAAAAAGAGATTATCTTTTTGTGATGTGTTTTTGATATAATATATCCTGTTTAGAGGTAATTCTGGACAAAGGTAGCGAAATATAGGAAATTATATTGTTTTGAATTTTCAATTTTAGTCATTTGAATTTGTTTTAAGATTTCGAATTTCGAATTTCGGATTTCATTTGTTCCATTAAAGCTAAACGCATACCATTTTCTATTAAGGGGAAATGAACTTTAAAAACAGATAAACACATTTAAAACTTATAATCATCAAAGAACCATTGGGTTTTAATATCCATCCGTTTTAGAAGCATCCTCATTTTGTTTTCTATAAACATCTCTTGAGGAACCCAACATTTATCAATCCCTACAAACCTTGCTTTCATTTTCATTTTACAGGAGAATAAGCCAAGATTAACATTAGGGGTTTCCACATCAAAAGAAATGGCAAAATCTTCCTTGTTTATGCCAACCCTTCCTTTGACTGCCTCGCTTGCCTCTTTCTTTGGAAAAACCTTAAGCAAATAAAGGCTTTCCTCTTCACCAATGTATTCAAATTGATGATTTTCTTTGAAGATATCATACATATCAAAGGGAGGAAGCGGCTCAAAAAGGCTGTTATTTTTAATTTCCTTCTTAATGTCTCCTTTAATTTCATCTATCTTTGTGGTAAGTTTATCGGGTCTTTCAAAAGAAACGCTTCCTGTAGCAAAGATTGTTCCCTTTTCCTTTTCATCCCCTCCGCTCATCTCTACCCTTACATTTGCGGTATATGAAGAAAAAGCCTGATCTTGAGCTTGAATAAAGCCCTGAACCCCTTTTAGAATTTCATCACAAGTAATTCCAAAACAGGGGCTTAAGAAAAGAATAATACCAAAAATTATCCTTTTCATTTTAGCCTTTCAATTTCATATTTTGCCCAAGAATTTATTGGGCAAAGATTGAGGGCTTTTTTGAATTGTTCCATTGCCTTGTCCTTCTCTCCTATTACAAGGTATGCCTGTCCAAGCCAAAGATAACTCCAATGATAGTTTGGAAAAATCTCAATTGCTTTTTTAAATGAAAGTATTGCCTTTTTCTTACTTCCTCCTGCAAAGCCTGGTGCAAAGAGATAATTTCTACCCTCTGCAAGATAAACCTCTGGATTATTTGGGTCTATTTTTTTGCCTTTTCTATAAACTCTTTTGCCCTTGTTCCATAAATAATACCATAAAATACAGGGTTCTTGAAAGATATTAGCCTTCCATATATATATCACCTGCAATGCGGTAGGAATCTGAAAAATCCTTATTTAGCTTAATTGATTCCTTTGCATATTCTAAAGAGATTACTAAATGTCTTTTTATTTCTTTATTGCTTTCTTCTTTTTCAAAGAAATTTGCCCATCCATTATAATAAAGCCTTGATAAGAGGTATGGATAGATAAAGCTATTTGGCTCTTTTTGATAGAAATCTTTAAGAATGCCATCTATTTCAACAATTTTTTCTTTATCTAATGTCGCCTCTGCCTCTTCTAACCCTACATTTACCTTTAAGATAGATTGGTCTTTGATTGCTAAAACAGCATCAAAAAATGTAGGCGTCCCTTGGCTAAATGCCATACATCCCAAAAATACAAAAAGAAATATTTTCTTCATTTCTCCATTGAAAAAAATCCATTCAAGAAATCCAACCTTCAACACTGAAAGAAAGAAAAATGTGCTTTGAATTGTTACCAATAAAAGAAGAACAGCAAGTATTATTCCTATCATACTCATTTCTCCTTTTTCACAGGTTGTCTTAAGATTGTCTTTAATTTCCTATATTTCGCTACCTTTGTCCAGAATTACCTCTAAACAGGATATATTATATCAAAAACACATCACAAAAAGATAATCTCTTTTTTCCTTTATAGATTTTTTTGTTAAATACCATCAAAA
>JBFMDZ010000303.1 GCA_040753555.1 bacterium | reverse complement strand
CCCTGTTCCAGCACATATCATTACATTTGTTCTGTATTGCATTAGAAAATTATATTATTGTCTTACAATAAAAGCAACAATTTTAATTTTAGGTTAAAGTTAGGAAGCCAGTATGGAAGTTGGGTTATGATGTTGGTGAAAAAGTGACTAAGTTCCTAATCCTTAGACCAAACAGGCATCTTAACCCTAGCCCTTTAATAAAAGGGTTTGCTTGAAATTCAATTGATTTTATAATCAAAATAAAAGACTTAGAAGTTTTCGGTATAAAACCCCTGCTCAATACTTAAAAGATGAAAAGAATATTACAACACAATATATCGTTAGCTAACAGATAATCATCTCTTTCCTCCTTTAATTACCACAAAACCACCTTTATTAACCCCTTTTTGTGGCATTTCAATAGAATCTATTTCATCTGGGAGTTTAAATAATGTCTGATAATAAGAGAGCCTTTTAAATCCTGCTTCTTTGAGCAAATTCGTAATCTCTCTTACATTAAATAAATTCGCCTGCTTATAAAATATACTCTTCTTTTTTAGATAAAACTTACCCAGAAAGCTATCTTTATCAATAATTCCTATAATAATTTTACCATTCTTCTTTAAAACCCTCCTTGCTTCATCTAATACTCTTAGAGGGTCTTTTACAAAACAAAGGGTGATGATAATTGCAACATAATCAAATATATAATCCTTAAATGGTAACTTCTCGCCATAGCCTGATGTTATCTTTACCCCTCTTCCTTTGGCAATTTCAAGCATTTTCTCTGAAGGATCAATCCCATATTTAATCCCCAAAGGCTCAGCAAATCTGCCTGTCCCAACGCCAATTTCTAACCCCTTGCCTCTTTTTGGCAAAATCTTCTTGATTGTCTCCAACTCTGACAAGTATGCAACCTTATTTTTATCATACCATAAATCGTATCTATTGTAATATTGGTCAAAAATTGTTCTCATAAATCTAAATCGCCCCACCAGCCATCATAAAACCTTTTTAGATGGTCATACAATCCTTTATCCATTACATTTTTCTTAATGTCTTTCTCTTTAAAAGAGAATCTATAGCCGGCGCAGTAGGCAACGATAACATCTCTGGCATAATTAATCTTTTTCATCATCTCCTCACAATGTTTTTTATCTGCCTCTTTACATCTATCAGGGTGATATTTAAGGCTTAAGTTTCGGTAGGCTTCTTTTATTTCTTCTAAAGTAGCCTCTTCATCCAGCCCTAATAGTTTTCTTGCTTCATCAATTTGTTTAAAGTCAATCATTTAAATCGTACGTGTTTAGCTTCGCTAAACATACAATTCCAAAGCTAATGGCTAAAAACCAAGAGCCAATAGCTAAACATATACTACTGGAAAGGGTTAAATTATTATCATTCCAGCAGAAATTTCTATAAAATCATCTTTAAATTGTTGTTGAAACATTTTGACTGCTTTACCTCCTGTACAATGACAAGGGGCCATTTTTTCTATCCCAAAATTTTTAAATTTCTATATTTCGCTACCTTTGTCCAGAATTACCTCTAAACAGGATATATTATATCAAAAACGCATCACAAAAAGATAGCCTTTTTTTCCTTTGTAGATTTTTTTGTTAAATACCATCAAAACATTCCATTGTAGGGCTTTAAAGAGATAAAGATTCTAATCTAGTTTCTTAAATTTTGCCAAAGGCATAGTATAGCCATAGTTATCCTTTCTCCTTTAGTAGCCATTGGGTTGGGGCTGAGAAGACCTGATATATACGAATTTCAAGGATTGTATGTGTGAAAGAAAATTCAAAGTGCAAAACGCAAAACGCAAAACTTATGGTAAGGATTTAATAAAATGTATGTGTTTAGCTTTAATGGAACAAATGAAATCCGAAATTCGAAATCCGAAATCTTAAAACAAATTCAAATGACTAAAATTGAAAATTCAAAACAATATAATTTATTTGTTATGAGAATAAAGATT
>JBFMDZ010000302.1 GCA_040753555.1 bacterium | reverse complement strand
ATTTCTGGATATTTTAAATTACCCCGATTATCAATGGATTATGCCATGTTGTTAGTTTTTACATTTAAGCGGAAAATGAGTTCATTTAATTTGAGAATATCTGTCTCAAATATTGTGGGTCTTAGCAGTTACCAAAGGACAATCACTTCGCTTCTCCTTAGACCGTCCAAATCTTGCCTTAGGATTATTCTTCCCGTTACCTTCAAAAAAGGTATTGGTTAAATCATAAAGAATTATCTGCTCCCCTAAACTAAAAAGATTACGCTCTCGACAATTTAAGTGTTTCTCTATCTCCTCTTTGCAAGAAAAAAGATTGTCTGATGCTCGATATACCCTATCCTGAGAAAGTAAACTAAAATCTGTCCCCATACTGTTCGGAATGATTCTTGCTTAAACTATTTTTACTAAAATGTCGTAAGTCATTGATATTAAAGGAGAAAAAATTCTAGACATTTTTTCCTTTTTATGTTATACTTGAACTATGGTTAATAGTTCAGTAAAGAAAAACAAGGGACGCAAGAAAAAAGAACCAATTAACGAAAAAAACCTGCAACACTTTAAGCTTATTCATAAATTTATTCCTATGCTGGAGCGATTTCATCTGGTTCGTAAGCATCACAATAGAAACCTTCACTGTGACCAATATATCTGTCTCATTTTATTCTATTTCTTCAATCCTATCCTGAGTAGCTTGCGTGGAATTCAACAGACTTCTCACCTTGAGAAGGTTAAGAAAATGCTTGGTATTAAAGGTACAAGCCTTGGCTCCCTTTCTGAGGCAAGTAGTGTTTTTGATGCTAACCTGATTGCTCCTTTAATCAAAGAACTGGCTAAGAAGGCTATCCCTGTGGAAAAAGACCCTAAACTTAAAAACCTTCAACAAACTCTTGTATCTACGGATGGGACGCTCCTTCGTGCCTTGCCAAAGATGCTCTGGGCATTATGGATTAATGACCAAAACAGGGCAGCTAAACTTCACCTTGAGTTTGATATCTTAAAAAGTATCCCTGTTAATGCTAAAATTACTAATGGTAATGGCAATGAAAAAACTGTATTGAGAGAGTTCCTCTCTCCCAATAAACTTTATACATTGGATGCTGGTTATAGGGAGTTTAAACTCTTTCAGGAAATTATAGATACTAATAGTTCCTTTATCGCCCGATTGCAAGATAATGTTGTCTGGGATACCATCGAACATAAATCCCTAACGGATGATGATAAAAAAACAGGTGTGCAAAGGGATATGGTTGTCCGATTAGGGACCAAAAAGAAACAGAAAGATATTATCCGACCAGTGCGTGTTATTGAAATTTTCCATAAAAGTAATAGCTCAAGACCCAGTGATTCTGATTATACCTTTCTTTTATCGACTGACCGTATGGATCTATCCGCTGAGATTATAGCCCTTATCTATCGGTATAGATGGCAAATAGAGCTTTTCTTCCGTTGGTTCAAATGCATTCTTGGTTAGACGCAATGTTCGTTGCTCCATGCCTGTTTCCAAACCTGAAAGTTATAATCAGTATGCATCGAGGTTAAAGCCGCTATCATCCCTTCAATCATGTTTTCCAGACTATATATGACTTCTCCACCAACCTCGACACTTATAATTGTTCCGCCAGTACCAGCACCATGTGGCTCTAATTCAAGACGATGCCATTCCGCAAACTCTTTAGCCTTATTTTCAAAATATTCCCTTGGCTCTCTCCCGTTAAAATGTTTAGGTGGATATACCTCAGCTATATCAACAAGTATCTCTATCAATTCTTCAATAACTATACTGTTTCCCTCTTTCATATCTGAAGTTATGCCAGAATCCCATTTAGGCTGAGCCTTTCTATAAGCCGCTTTTCTTCTCTTTGGCAGGGACACAAATAAATCATTAGATATTGTTCCATATTTAATAGAGTTTAAATAATCATTATTGCTTTTATCCAGATAACAGCTTATGTCCTCTGGCCCCTCGTT
>JBFMDZ010000301.1 GCA_040753555.1 bacterium | reverse complement strand
TATTAGGATTAGCCCGTTAATAGAAAACCGAGTCAGTACTTTAGGCTGTCTATAATCCAAACTGTTTCGCACAGCGGGAAGTTTCATCTTTGAAGCTTTATTCCTGCAATCCAGGCGTAAGATCGTAAAGTGCAGAAGGCTACGGACTTATGCATGGATTGCAGTCCCACAGCCCGTTATTTGTGCAAGAGAAACGAATTTTTGAAAAAAATTAAAAAAATTCGTTATAGGGATAAATTTTTCTCTTGACAAATTGCCTTTAATATGTGTTAGGCTTTTAATGGTTATTGTCTCCATTTACAACATTCGAATTGGTCATAGTACCAAGTATTTTCTGTACTGTTATTTTTAATTCTGGCACATCTTTTTGGACAATCTCCCATATTCATTCTTTCGATGTCAATACATTGTTGATTTTTAATCGCCTAACGCCCAAGCTCACCTGCCGCTATGGAGCGCAGCGGAATAGCGGTCAGGTAGAGCGACTGGTTGAACTAAGCCACTTTGTGGCAGTTTTTTTGCCAGTTTTGTAGAATTATTTTCATTGTAAAGTTTATCATATGGGGCATTTGATGTCAAGAAGAAAAAGGTACATTTCAGCAAAATTTCGACCTGTGCGATTAAACTAATTCATCGCAGAGATTTATAAATATTCTTTTTTTTCATTTTTTCCCTTCCTACGATGTGTTGATTTAGTTGTTTTCTTTAAATATCGCCATGGATATTGCAAAATGAGAAAAGCAACATTCTAACGAATTCCATTTTCCCTCACTTACACCTGAACGCTTACCACTTACAACGGGTGCATGTAATAAAAGTAGGTAACTTTTTTATGTGTAAAAAGAGGAAATATGGAGATGATAGTGATAAGGGGATATATTTAGGAGTTTTTGGTGAAAGGGTTAGGGGTTAAAGACTGATTTGGTTCAGGGGTTATAAAATTTGGTCTTTTTTCACAACCATCCTCACCTAACTTCCTTACCATAACCTTTTGCACAATTATCCAGGAAATTTATAATCTCCACATCTCCCCTATCTCTTTATCACCTTTCTTACACCCTACCTACAAATTTTACATGCACCCCTTACAACAAACATATTGCATTATTTAACAAAAGATGCTATAATGAAAAAGAAAGAAAAATTCTTCCAAAGATTGAGGAAAGGGTTAAAATAGATGTTATGAGGAGTCTTATATCTGCCTTGGAAGAAAAAGTTTATCCATTTAATCATCTTAAAAAGTCAGGGAAAAAATTGTGCCAGGATTGGACAGATAGTCTTAAGGATTATCGGAAGCAATATACTTCCCTGGAACCTCAGAAAGAAGCATTAACATGGCGAGGTGACTAAAATTATGTATTTAGTTGATACCAATGTATGGCTGGAAAGATTTTTGGACCAGAAAAAATCTCAAGAGGTTGGCCAATTCCTTGATAGGATTTCTTCTGAAGATCTTTTTATTACTGGTGATGTTGGCGGGGATGCTGAAGTCGAAGCAACGCAGGCTACTTCTGATTAAGCCCGTTCCTGACAGGCTCAGGAATCAGGGGCTGTGGCTACCAGCCAATTCGCTAATTCACTAATTCACTATTTTCAGAGGAAACGGGCATGAGTCAACGAGTTACAAAGGTAGTCCCCCTCTGGTATGTGTTTAGTGTATCTGTGTTCGCAATATATAGAGATTGGTTTCTTGAATGCTTCGATATGTTGTAGTAGTTATTCTCTTTGCGGCTAGTCCAGAAGCAAATTTCATGGGAACTGTTGCCATAAGTCCTTATATTTCAATGTCTGGACACGCTAAACACGTACTCCCTCTGGAGGGGGACTACGGGGGAGGAATTTTTCCTCAAGAAAGAAGCAACACACCCCTAACCCCTCTCAAGAGGGGAATAACAATCCCCTACGCCCCCAATATTTAAGGGGGAATAAACTTGTGACCATTGGCTCTTTTGATCTTTGGTCTATTTTCAG
>JBFMDZ010000300.1 GCA_040753555.1 bacterium | reverse complement strand
TCAAAGAATTTATGACTATCTCAGGATATACCTCGTCTACCTTAGAGCATAACATCTGGGAGAAGTGGTATGGAGAGGGTGCAATCTCTGCCATTAAAGCTATTCAGATAGCAAATGAAAGCAATATCCCAATTTATGATATAGATGCTTCTAATGTAAGTATGATTGATACATTCAACATCCCAGACCTTGCCAAACAAGACATAAAAAATGCAATCAATGCAGGAAACATAGCCAAATGTCCTCAATCCAGCATAACCTATAATGGCTGGCAAGGTATAGGCTACATCATCCAAGACCCAATAACCGGAGAGGCAAGGTATGAGATAGCGGATGTGAGTGGGGGGATAATCTTGATTTTGGCTCCTTCAGCTAAATCTTTGGATGATTTTTACGACATCCAAATGAAAGCCATAAATTATGCCCACGACCATCTGACTAATAATGTAGGAGACCCAATTCCTAATGATTGTGAAGCATTTGCTATTTTTGCCCAGAAATTAGCAAGCTTATGGGATGAATATGAAGGTATAGAAACTTCCATAAAGAAATTATTTTTCCTCCATAGTTTATACGACTTAAGTGTTAGTAATAAGTGGTATTATTGGCAGTTTGGTCTTTTGGGTTGGTCGGGACCAAGAATATTAAGGCCATTGTGGCTAAATACCCATTATGAAGGAAAATGGTGGCACGAGGGTAACACTATTACTATTATGACAGGTGGATATAAAATTTACGATTATGATGAATTATATAATCCTAAGTTGCTCGAAGAAGCTGTTTCTGGAAAAAAAGACCACTTTGTTTCTAATGCATTAAGTGTTAGTGGCGCTACTTTTATTGTTTATGAACTTGCCATTATTGGTGCTTTAGTATTAGAGGGATCAGAAAACGATATGGCGTATAATGCTCTGGGTGGTAAATTTGGAAATGGCATAATGGATGATACAATCCCTTTTTCTGGAGTAGAAGACTGGATTATGAAATATTTGCATGGACCTCTGTATTATTGGTTCAATAAATAAATAGAAAATGAACACCATAACAAATTTTATACTTGCTCATTATATAATAGGCTTTTTGTTATTTGCTATACTTCTTATTTCTTTCCTTGTTATATTATTCATTGTGGCAAATGATCTTAATAGAAGCAAGGGATGGAGTTTAAATGTTTTATCATTTTTAATTGCATTTTTGGTCATTGCTTCAATAATCATTTCTTGTTGGATTTTTCGCTCTTTACAACTTCCATTTGTTACAATCAATATCTTTTTCTTCTCTATTTTCAACATAATCTTTTTCCTTTTTATTCAGAGATTCAAAAGAGCATACATTACTATCCTTGGCCTTTTGTTTTTAAATCTGTTAGTAATCTTTAGTTTAGAGGGATGTGAAATAGAAGGTGCCCGACATAGTTGTGAAGATTTTTTAGGAGGACTAAGGAATACAATTGAATTATTTGCTGAGAGAGAAAAATATTATCCAGTAGAAGCAAAGGAAGTTTACCACGAAGATATTAAAATAAAGTGTAGTTTTACTAAAGCTCCCTATGAATGGACAAAAAACCGATACAAGATTGGAGACAGCCCTAATCTTATGCTTGTTTGGGATGGAAAACCACATGGATTTATTTTTAAATGGAGAAATGTAATTTTTGTTGGAAAGAGAGAGGTAAAAATGATTCCCGAAAAAGAATTCCAAAAACTCTTGAAAGAACAGCAAGGAGAGATAAAACAAAAATGAAATCTGAAAAAAGGCTAACCCTCTCTTACAAATCTGACCTAAGCCCATACAATTACCCCTGCTACCTGGTTGAGCTTATTCCAGTAATAAAGGTAGAGGGAGAAGAAAAGGCTATTGGTAATCCTGTTGGGGCAGGTTCTGACCAAACCCTAGCCATTGAGATAATTATCCCAAATCAACCCCCAGAGAAAATAACAAACACAATCATTGCTGGTGAATTCTATAACC
>JBFMDZ010000299.1 GCA_040753555.1 bacterium | reverse complement strand
AAGTTTTTCTCCAAAACAATTGGCTCTTTAGTCCTTCTTAAGATAAGTCCTTGATAAGATGAATATTGCAGAGATTATTGACCGTATCTGCCCGGCTGATAAACAACAGATAGTAAGCTATAGGAAAAGCAATAGAAATCCTTGTTTGCAATCGTCTCCTTTCCTCTTAAACCCCTTTACCTTAGTAGAAGAATGGGCTGAATATGCTCCTATTAAAGAGGTTTATGGTATAGACTGTAAGATTCCTCTATCTCTTTTTGTTCGTCATTAGAAATATAGGGAGCAAATAGCAATCGTAATTTTATTATTTCCTCATCCAAGGCATCCCTTACTGCCTCTTTTACTATATCCTTTAACCTTACCTCATCAGCTAGTGTCATCTTATTACCCTTTTATATTTTACTCCTCCTAAACCCTTTTGTCTATTCTAAAATTGGCTTTTGGCTTTGGCAATTCTTAATGCTTCTTTCTTTTATCCTTGATATTATAGCATCCCAAATATTGTAATTTGAAGCCATTTTTTCTCTATTCCAGTTCCCTTAAGCCTCTGCTTTACAGGCTGAATATAAGGGGCATATTGGGGTGAGGCATACTCAATAAATGCCTTATATGCCCTAACACTGCCTCACTTATAGCGTTTCTTTTCCTAAGAGGAAGACGATGGGGAGTTCTTTGATAGCCCCTTTTCATTACATCTGAACGCATTTTTCCTCCCATTTAAAAAGAGAAATAACCTTATTTTTATCATCAAAGCAAACCTTAAAGCTTTCAAATATATCTTTACGACCAAGGAGATTAAAACCTATGCCCAATCTATCAGAGAAGCCTATCTGAGCAATTATTTGAATATTATCTATCATTAGTTTCAGGGTATGAAGATAAACAGGGATTGAGCCTCCATCACCTACAACAGCCATAATCATATCTTTAGACCTCCAATCAATCTCAAGCCTTTCAGCCTCATCTTTATGAAGGATTGAATATGTAGCCCCTGAATCTACAAATACCCATACCTTTTTCCACCCATTCTTTCCTTCTATCTCAACAGGAATAATGGGCATCTTTATCCCTTTGTATAAAGAATAATCAATCTCTATAGAACGCATATAAGGTCTTCCTTTCTTGGAACCATAAGGACAGATGGTCTCTTTTCTGGACATTTCTCCAATGCCTCTTCTTCAGCCATCTTTGCAGAAAGATTGCTTGCTACAATCTTTTCATTAACTACAGCAATATAAAGCCCTCCAAAGTTGTCTACAATCTCCTCAAAATGCTCAATTATCCATTTATCATCCTTATCCATCTTTCCTCCTTACTGAATTTAATTATAGCATCCCAAATATTGTATTGGGAGCCATTTTTTCTCTATTCCAGCTCCCTTAAGCCTCTGCTCTGGCTCTTTAACTTATCTTTGTCTTCCTGAGGCTTTACGAAGTAGCTTGAGAAATTCTGGTTTAACTTGATAGCCTAAACTTTGTGCCTTATAGACATCCTTCCAGGCTTTGTCATATTCTCCTTTGGCGTAGTAGACAACCCCCCGATTGTTGTAAGCCTCAGCATACCTTGGGTTTATATCAAAAGTTTCAATGGCAGAACCATAAGTAACTGTAAAAACAAGTGTTAACAAAGAGGCAAACACCCAAGTAATAAATGTTTTTATTCTCATTTTTCTTCTTCCTTCTGCCTGTAATGAACAGATAGCTCGCTCATCACCGAAGCAGGTTCATTTACCCACTGATTTTTGTCACTTACCACCCTTTTCATCAGAATTGAAACCTATTCCTTCTGTATTATAAACCACTTAAGAGATTTTTCGCAACTTCTCTTTATCTCCTTCTCAATTGAGGATAGGGCAATCTCTAATGCCTGTTTCTTTTGTTCTTGCATTTTTCTTTTAGCCTTATAAAGCTATTTATTAGTAGAAATTCCTTTTTCTACCCCTTCGGTTAAAAACATCTTAATCAAGGACTGATAAGGAACAT
>JBFMDZ010000298.1 GCA_040753555.1 bacterium | reverse complement strand
CCTTTGCCTTGTATTTCCCATAGAACTCAATGTCATCCTCTTCTAACCCTAAATCCCTTGCCACATCAATGATGGGCTTCATCTTGCACTCTTGTGCGATCTCAATGTCTGATTTCATTTTTTTCCTATTCTTATTTATGAGATTTCAATGTAACCTTCTTTATAATCAATAACGGTTTTAAAATGTTTCAGGAAACTTAAGCCCAGTAGTCCCCGAATTCCAGCTAATTCTGGTATGTCGTGAGAGATAGCCTCTACATCATAAGCTTCTGCCTCCCCAATAAGTATTGCATTCACTCGTAATTTTGGAACTTCAATTACTCCATTTGCTGTAATAATTTCTTGGCGTTCCTGTATTATTGCAGGGTCATAGCCAATTACTTTGAGTACTGACCAAGAAAGAGCAGTAAAAGCTGCTCCTGTGTCAAAAATTAAATCTACTTTAACCGAACCTTTTGGACCTACAATTTTAACATTTCTTATAATCAGTGGGATACTAATTGGTAGACGCATAACTAAAACATTACTGCATACCCTTCAGGAACAGGCGGACCTGCAAAGGTAATATAAATATCCGTTAATCTATGGTCAACAAGCTCTTTGTCAAATGCCCAACGCTCTTTGTTGTGTATAACTACTTCCCCTTCTGGATTATCACCTTCCTCAAAGGCACGGAAGGCAATCCATTCTCCTTGATATAGAATTTTTGCTTCTTCAAGCCTCATAATTACTTACCTCTTTTATTTAAAGCCATTCCCAAGTCAACAGTTATTATCCTTCCCTCTCCAAATAGTGTTATTGTGTAACATCAATGTATTTTGCTTAATGATATATTAGATTATATTTCAATTGCAATTGTTATGTCAATTCATTTTGCAAACTCAAGTGGAAATGGGAAGAGAAAATACTTATAGGCTGAATTAGTTATTGTTGGCTCTTCGCATAATATAGTGCAAAAATAATTGTATTCTTATCTTTTTTAACAAAGAGCTTAATGTAAATTTTATTTAGCTTTAGTTAAACACGTACATTTTATGTATGTTTATTGAAACAGACAAACACATATCTTAAAAGGAGGATTTAATTAAGTCAGCCCTTAAGGAATTCATCCTTTCTTTGGGAATAAATTCTTTTTCCCAATCCTTGTAGCCATCTATGGTTATCTTTATCTTGTAGGGCTTTTGTGGGATTAAGTCATAAAGGATAATGGGTGTTGTTCCTTGAAAGGTATTATCCAAATAAACCTTTGCTCGGGATGGATTTGAATAGACAATGAGCTTGGATGAATAGGAAGGCTTTAAAGAAGGGGGTGTTTTTGGGGCTTTTTCTGTTTTAGGAATCTCTTTTGCTTTAGTCTCTACTTTCTTAACCTTGGGTTTTTCCCCTTTCTCTTTACCAAAGCCAATCTTTAATGAAAGATAATGGCTATCATTTAAAAGCTTACGGGGAATATAGGCATAATCAAGTTTAATCTCTTTAAATCCTATCCCTAACCCTCCACTTATTCCCGAGCCTTCGTCTACACTAGAGGCATATCCTGCCCTAAAACATAGATTATTGATTACCCAAAATTCTCCACCAAGGTTTATTCCTAAACTATTATCAGCTGGTTTATTTATATCCAAAGCAATGTTTGCCCTATTTAGTTTATAACCTATTCCAGCCTTGATATTAAAGGGCTGTTTATCGCTTTCCTTAACAAACTTTAATTTTGTTCCTATATTTTGAATAACAGCTCCAATGCTTACCCCTTCAATCGGAAGGCTGCTAATTATTCCAAAATCTCCTCCAAATCCTGAAGCAGAAAATGTATCAATCTTTTGAGAGATATAGCGAAGGTTAAAACCAAAAGAAAGGGAGGGGAAAATATTTTTTCCATATGAGCCGGTAAGGCTATAATCACAGGCATCAAAGGAAGAGCCATCACCACTAGGGTTTGAAACGGTAGTCCTTTTTATACGAGAGGAATTGAGCAAGGAAAGGGCGATTCCTAT
>JBFMDZ010000297.1 GCA_040753555.1 bacterium | reverse complement strand
TCTCTTTAAGTATCTTACAATCTTTACATATCTCTTTGTCTTTCATATCTTATTTATCGGCATTTTTAAGAAAAAGATTGAGAAAAATTTAACATATCCCTATAATAGAGGCTGAATAGTTACTAAATTTTGACAATTGCATATTAAAATCTTATAATATAAATATGGACAAGAAAAATATCTTGTTTAACTTGCCTTTTTCAATCTTTAAAGAGGGCAAACATTTTATTGCCTATTCTCCTGTTTTAGATTTATCAACATCAGGTAAAGATTATGAAGAAATTAGGAGACGATTTTATGAGGTGGTTCAAATCTTCTTTGAAGAACTAATTAAGAAAGGAACCTTGAAAGAGGTTTTAACAAGTTTAGGATGGCAGAAAACTCGCCAAAGATGGCAACCCCCAGTTTTAATTGCTCAGGATTATGTCCCAATTAGCCCCTATTCATTGGAAAAAGTTTGAAAAATTTCTTCTTTATATTGGTTGTCATTTTGAGCGTCAAAAAGGCGACCACTTAATTTATTGGAGAGAAGGTTTAAAAAGACCTGTGGTTTTTCCAAGGGATGAAGAAATTCCTGCTTTCGTCATTCGTAATAATTTAAGAACCTTAAATATGAGTGTCAATGAATATTTAGAGATTATAAAAAGATTATAAAACCCCCTGATAAAATTATGGTGCCCAAAGATTACTTTTGCAAACCTTACAGACCAATGCAAAATTAGAATTTACAACATCGCAAGGGAGCTTGTTTTTGACCAAGAATTCACCAATACAAATGGCAAGGTTGAATTGGATTTAAAAAATAAGCAGGGAAAACCTGTTGTCTCTGGAGTCTATATCTACAAGCTTACCTTGGAAGATGCTATACAAATTGACAAAGATGTCAAGAGAGGGCTTTTAAAAATGTCCAATCTCCAAATCCCAATGCCAATTAGATGAACTTTAGGATTTAATCTATCTGGTTTATTGCTCTCTTACAAAAGATTAGGTTGTTTTGAAACTTAAAAACCTTGACAAGGATTGGGAAGAAGGTTATTCTATATCTTAATGAATTTCACTATACCTTTTGATATCTTTCAATCAGCAAGGATAACAGAAGAAGAATTAAAACAAGAAATTGCCCTTTTGCTCTTTAAGAAGGAAAAATTAACTTTAGGCCAGGCGAGCCAACTTGCCGGAATTACTTAAGCTGCAATTTCAATATCTTCTTGCAAGTCAACAAGTTCCTATCCATTATGGTGTAGAGGATTTTGAGGAAGATTTGAAGACCTTAAAGGAGATAGGGTGATTGTTATAAGTAATACCTCGCCTATTATGAATCTTATTGCTATAGGTCAGGTAAATCTTCTTAAACAACTTTATGGGGAGATATTTATCCCAAAAACAGTTTTACAGGAACTTTCAATCGTCCACAAAGAACAATTAAGTAAGAGATATTTATGGATTAAAACCCGACCTATAATCAACCAAAATATGGTAGATTGTGTTGCTTTTGGAATTAGATAAAAAAGAGGCAGAGGCAATTACATTGGCTATAGAGATGAAGGCAGATCTTTTACTTCTGGATGAACGGCGAGCTCGTAAGATAGCTTCTTGTTTAGGGATTAGATTTATTGGGCTTTTAGGTGTGCTTATTGAAGATAAGCGTAAAATGTTTATCGATGCGGTTAAACCCTTTCTTAACGATATGATTGCCAAAGCAGGTTTTTGGGTAGATAAAGAGTTATATGAGCGTTTTTTAAAGGAAGCAGAAGAATGAAACAAGACATTGAGATTGCAGAGGGGATTTGTATGTGTCTTCAAATGTCAAAAGTCCTTGCTCAAATTATGGCTAAATTGTAAAATATTTAGGAAATAATAACAGGAAAGGCTGTCTTAACTAGAAAGGTGTTTTAACAGGAATTATCACAAACCCTAAAAAATACTAATTTCCTATATTTCGCTACCTTTGTCCAGAATTACCTCTAAACAGGATATATTATATCAAAAACACATCACAAAAACATAGCCTCTTTTTTCCTTTGTAGATTTTTTTGTTAAATACCATCAA
>JBFMDZ010000296.1 GCA_040753555.1 bacterium | reverse complement strand
GGGGGGGTTGTATTATCCTTCTCTCGAGGAACTTTCCTCTGAAATAAAACAAAAGGGTATGTCCAATGTAAGGGAGGAAGATTTTGGAGCCAAAGCAGGGGTTTTCCTTGAATATCGGATGAGGAAAAACCTGGATATCGGGCTTCTTTTTGCAGGAGGATATTCTAAAGATGTGGTTGGGGAACAAAAGGTTTCCTCTTCAACCTATATACCTCTAATAGGAACCTTTACCTATATTACCAACACCAAAATGAGGAGCAACTTTGATATTTCTTCTTCCATCTTTCTCTATTTTGCTTACAGGACATCCCTTCTTAAAGGAGAGAATTTGAAACATCGCATTGGAGGAGGAATTGGAAATATTAGTTTAGAAAAGTGGGGCGGGACTTCTGTTCAAATGACAACCTACCTTAATGGAATATGGCAAAGTAGTGCTTCTACTGGAGGTGGCGGAACCGTTGATAAGTCTACCCTGGGAGGATTTGTTTTTACCGACATTCTTGCTAGGCCATACAAAACCCTTAATTTTCATCTAAAGACAGGCTATCTATTGGGAGGAAGTGATTTTGGAAATGTTAAAGTAAGTGCTAACGGTTTATTCCTTGTTGGTGGAACAAGCCTTTCTTTTTGATTACCAATTTTTTGTTTAAAGGATGAGCAGGCAAAGCCTGAGGGGGTAGGTGAGAGGATTTAGGATTTATGAAGAAGGTTTTAGGGTTGCTGGTTTTGGCGGGTTTGGCTTGGGCAGCGAATTTGTATGTGCCAGGAAGCTATACCACCATCCAGGAGGCAATAAATGCGGCACATCCTTCCCAAACGAAGAGTATAGCAGTTACATCGCTCTCTCGTGGCACAAAAGAGGGTATGAATTGGCCTCTTTCAGGTTATGATCTGCAAGGCTCATATTATGTTCCCGTTGCTTCTTTACCACAAACTCTATCAAATTTTAACACTAAAGCAATCATAAACAAATCACCCTCTTATACACTTGTAGGTGATGTTAATGGAGATGGCCAAAATGAAATTGTATTTAAAAGCGGCAATGTGATATATATTGCAGATAGTTTAGGAAATATCAAAAATACTATAAATACCTCGTATTATCTATCATCACTTTTAGATATTAATTCTGACGGAGTATTAGATATTAGTGTTGGGACAGGGCTTGGTGATATTGGATTGGGAAGGGGAGAGATTAATTTTTACTCAGCAACAGGTTCTACTTTGTGGAGTTTTTCAAAAAGCGTAAGTTATGATGGTGGAATTGCACCCCTTTATCTTTTAGATGGCAAACTCTATGTGATGAATGATGCAGGATATGGTAGAACACCAAGAGGGGTTTCAAGGGTTAATATATCAAGTAAACAAGAAGAATGGTTTTATTCAATAGGACCCCATTTTTGGGGAGGTCTTCCTCAATTTTCCTTATATAATGATAGGATAGCATTAAATTCAGGAACACCACATAATGGAGCAACTGGGAATGGCTATAATGGAAATGGGGCAACAACTGATGATGGGAACTTATGGCATATTGTGATTGATAGCAGTGGCAATCAGATATTTACAAGAAAAGTAAATAATGCCAATACAGATGGTTCTTTAGTTCAACGCATATTACCCAATGGAAACATTATTGCATTAGAAAGCCATTGGTTCAATCCATATTGGGGAACTGCAAAAATTCATTTATTAAATCCAGGTGGTAATGAGATTGCTACAAGAAATAGAGGTTTAAATGTTCAACTTAATGCTGCATTCAACTCATCAGTTGTAGTGGTTGGTGGGCAAGATGGGGTAATAGAGGTTTTATCTCCCAATGACCTTGTAGTGCAGAGCTCAAAAAACATAGGAACTACAATATGGATTGCTGGGATAAATGATATTGATGGTGATGGAAGCGAAGAAATAATCGCATACACTCCATCCAAAGTATATATTTATTCAATGAATCTAATTGAAGAATGGAATTATACATCACCATCTGGAGAGATTCGGAATGTTCAAATAACAGATATAACAGGGGATGGTAAAATGGATATTATTGTATCAACAACTACATCGCTATTTATTATTAGCCAG
>JBFMDZ010000295.1 GCA_040753555.1 bacterium | reverse complement strand
AGACACCTGGTGGAATAGGCGGGGTATTGGATAACATATGGGGTGCATTTAAGGATATATTTGAAAAGAGAGGAATAACCAAGGATAATTTAAAAGATAAGGTAAATGAAGGGATGCAGAAAAAAATAGACGAGGCTAACATAGAGAAAAAGATAAAAGAAATTATCAAGGATGGAACTATCTCTGACAAAGAAAAGACAGATCTAGAATTATTATTGAGCAAATATCTACAAGCTTATAATCCATTTGGGTTTAAAATCCCCAAGGAAGATTGGAAGGAATTAGGGATTAGATTATCTAAGGATATAGCAAATGTAGTGGTTGGTTATATAGCCAAATCTACAGGGATAGAAGGGGAGCTTAAGGCAATTAAGATAACCAAGAAAGTATTTGAAGGAGATTTTAAAGGAACCCTAGAATCTTTAATTAAGATCTTTGATTCAACCGGAATGTTTAAACTGGCAAAGATGATTGCAGATTATGCAAAGTATCCTGCAGATTGGGTTTTGGAGTATACTTATAAAAAATTATCAGTGAATTTCTCTGCGATTGGAAATTGTGAGCTGTATAACCAAGCAATCTCTTCATTCCGCCTTGGACAAGAAATTATACGTTATCCTTCTGGAATTGAACTAGTCATCCTTGATGTTGCCTATTATGACCGAACCAAAACTCATCTTCCTGGCTTTGTAGATTACCTAAATAAGAATTTTCCTGAGGCTTCAAAGAGAATTATAGATTTTATCGCGAACCCTTCAGTATGATGCAGGTAATTTTTTCTCTATTTCTAACCCTAGCAATTATCCTTTGTGGATGCAATAAACCCAAGTCTCCCCTTGATATAATACCAAAGCTACCTATTCTTATAGATATTGGTGATAAAGAAAAAATAGTATTTTGCTGTGGTTATGATCTTTACGCAATTGACCCTAATGAACCGGGCATAGTTGATCCTGATGAAAATTATGAGCAAATTCTTCTTCCCTCTCCTTATCAGGAAGGTTGTCCACAATGGCTTCCTGATGGAAAAAGGTTCGTTTTTTCTAGTATCTATCCATTTAAAGAGACAAAATTTTATATGATAGATTTTAATAAAAAAAGGGTCTTTGATATGGAAAAGATGTATAAAAAGCTCCTTAAATATGGCCTAAATGATGGACCTAACTGGTCTTTAGATTGCAAAAAAATCATATTTTCAGGTGGAGATAGTATTTATATAGCAGATGCAAATGGAGATAACATAAAAAAAATTGTTGATATTCCTTCTGATGAATTTGCTTCCTCAATTTCATTTTTTCCTGATTCAAAAAGGATTCTTTTTAGTTTTCAGAGTTTAAAAGATAAAACTAAAAAAGGGATTTATAGAATGGATATAGCTACGCGAAAATGGAATAGATTAACATATAACAATATTATAAAGGCTAGCCATCCTTGTTGTTCTCCAGATGGAAGTAAAATTGTATTTGAAGGGAGATCACCTAGTGAAAAGTGGCAAAGGATTTACATTATGGATGCGGACGGAGGAAATCTTCATAGATTAACCAAGGATGATGACCCAAAAAGAATATGTGAATGGCAAGCTTCTTGGTCTCCCGATAGCAAAAAAGTTGTATTTACAGGAGTGCTTAAAGTTAAAAAAAATAGGTCAAGGTCAGAGCTTTTTATAGTCAATGTAGATACAAGAAAGTTAGAACAACTAACCTATACTTCAAAAACATCAAGTCATTCTCCCTCCTGGCGTCCTCGTCCTAAATTTTTAAAATAATCACAGAAATATGCAGAAAAGGCAACTTGGCAATTATCATATTAGATGGGAAAGGGAATATTTACTGGCTTAGTGATTTTTGGACTAATCACATTTTGTGTAGTAGGTTGGACAGCAAATTTATATGTCCCTTCACAATATTCAACTATCCAATCAGCTATAAATGCAGCAAGCAATGGAGATACTATCTATGTTTCTCCAGGGACTTATCAGGAGTAGTAATTCTCGGTAAAAACTTAAACACATTAAAAATCATCATTTTTTTCTTTTATCTTCTCTATCCTTCTATATTTATAGTGATTTTTGCCTTTCCCTTTGGTTTTTTCTTCTTTGTTTTTTGT
>JBFMDZ010000294.1 GCA_040753555.1 bacterium | reverse complement strand
TGCTACTAAAATAATAATGTGAAATGAAGGAAGCATTTATTATATAAAGGATTGATCCCAAAAATAAGCCTTTTTGAGCTTTTATTCTTTTTATTATCTCAAAAATCCCATAAATAGCAGAAATTATAACAAAAGGCAGAATTGGAGCAGAATAGTGAAATAAAAGAAGATATTGGCGATCCCAAGGAGCCATAAAATGAAGGATAATTTCAAGAGAGGCAATCAATAACACAGGGCTTAATATGGAAAGAAAGCCACAAGGAAGGACAAGCAAGATAATTGTAGCAAGCTTTTCATTAAATGGAGAAAAAAGCATCTTCAGGGTATTTTGTGGTTTTAAGATGAGGTTTTTTAATATTTCAGATGGGCTTTCTCCAAGGTTTAGCCTTCCAAAATAGCCATAGGCTGTCTCTCCTGCTCCTGTTTCGGTTGCCTTTCTGATATAGGGGATTAAAACAGAGACAGAAAAATATGCCCAGAATATTCCAATGATAAATGTAATAATGCCAATCTTTTTGTTCTGCTTAAAGAAGATATAAATCCCTAATGCTGTTATTATTAAGGAAACATCCTCTTTTACCATTAAAGAGAAAAATAGGAAGATAAAGTATAAAACCCATATTCTTCTTTGCAAGAAATAGAATGTAAATAAAAGGAAAAATGGGGCAAGGCATATTTCATGGAATTCAGTTAAATTTATCCTTGATAGGAATGGATGTAAAAGATAGGCAAAGGAAAATGATAGGCTTAATAGATTATGCTTTAGCTTATCCCTTGCAATAAGAAATATAGGGATTGCTCCTAATCCAAGGAATAGACTTTGTAAGAAAAGGAGCATCCTTGGGTCTTGCCATAGATAATAGAATGGGACAAGGATAAGAAGCATCGGTGAGAAATGCTCACCAAGGAAGTTATGGCCATACATTGTTGTATCAAGGATTTTTCCATTTATTGTATTCCACATAGCCTGGTCAAATCCAGCCAAATCCCAATGGCCTGTAAAGAATCCATTGTATTGGATTATGGAAAGATAGGAATAAACAGCAATATAAATGGATGTTAGGAAAAAAAGAATAAGCCAAGTTGCAATCTTTGGAATGTCTTTGTTTAAATTAAATAATTGCACATTAAGAAAGACAAATGTGCTTATCAAAAAGATAAGAAAAAAGACCTTCCAAATAGAAAAAGAAAGGCTTTTATAAAGAAAAAACCCAAGGATTAGTAAGAAATTACATCCAATGATTATCCAAAACCTTTTTTTATCCTTTGCCTTTTTGTTTTTCCTTTTCATAAACCCCATTATATATCGCGGTTAATCAAAAAGGCAAGTTAAAAACTTGGTGGGTAAAAGGGCTGGTCGGTGAAGGGATTTTATTTACTCAATCTTTTCTATAAAATCCTTTGTGGATTTTAAAACATCTTTAACCCTATCCACATTGTGAAGAAGCCCTCTATAATAGCCTGCTATATGGAGTTCATCATATAGATACCCAAACTCCTTAAAGAGCTTTCCATTATGGATAGAGAGATATTTCCTTAATGCTATTGTGTAAGCCTTTTCTGACTTGGGAAGCTCCTTTTTTAAAAGCCCTTGCTTTAGTAAATATTCATCTATTGCCTTTAAAATGGCAAGATATGCTGTGCCACAAGCCTCTTGAACATACTTAACATCCGTATAATTGTTGCCTTCAATTGGAGCATTTTTTAATATCTCCTTTGCATTGTTTAAATATCTTAATGCCTCACTCATCTTTTCAAAACATTATACTATCCTCTAAAAAATCTTTGCAAGAAAAATTTTCTCTAAAAATGACACAAAGAAAACAAAAAGCCCAAAGATGTAATCCTTTGTCTTAAGTGTATTTACTTTGTAACTATTCAGACAGGATTTACAAGATGAACAGGATGTTAAATAAGCAGGTTATCCGGTTAATCAAAAAAATTATCATAACCCTGTGTCCGTTTGACGGATTGCCATTGCCCATAAATTCCCATTTTCCGCTACCTTGCAATAGGAATTGAATTTCCAAAAAAAAAATCTAAAGTTTAACCCTCTTAAAAACCGATATATATAATAGATAGAATGATAGAAGATATTTCAGAAGACAAA
>JBFMDZ010000293.1 GCA_040753555.1 bacterium | reverse complement strand
ATATTGGACATTGGAAATTGGACATTTTTTTGACATTTGAACTTGGGATTTGGGATTTATTATAGAATGGATGAATTTTAAAACAGCCAAACATATAAAATACGATATACTGAATAGTTACGATAATTATAGAAAATAATCCAGAGAAAGGCAAGGTAAATCGGTTTCTTCGTCAGCGAACATTACGGTAACCCTTTGTTTATAATGCTTTCTTATCTCATCATCAATCTCATTTCGCTTCATTAAAAGCTGTGTAATTAACTCTGGCGATATTTCCTTTGTTTCTGACATCCTAAATTCAAACACCCCTTAGTGTTCATTTAAAAAGCTCTGTAATCTCTCTCTGAAATGCGATATGACGATTATAGCGGCTTTTTATCTTGTCCAGGAAGGAATCAGCTTCAGTATCCCTATCCAGCAGATTTAATGCTTCTACACAGCCAACTAGAAGTAAAGCTGCTTTATCATAGCTTCCTCTATGCTTATTTAAGACAATGGCATCAACCCGTTTTTCAATGGCTTCTTTTGCCCATTCTATATGGCTTATCCTTTCTTCTTTAGAGATTTCTTTAGTTAAAATCTCCTTTTCTATAATATCCTTGAGCTTTTCTTCTTCTTTTTTATTTCCAAAGTCATCCACCTTTTCCCATATTTTCCTAATAACTGAATTACTCCTTAAAGACATTCCTCTAACAGAAGATAGTATCAAGAATGGAATAGCTAAAGCCTGTGAGTTATCACCCCAAGACCAACCCAAAGGTTCCTCCTTACTTGCTACTTTCCACATCTTGTCATAGTTTTCAGTTAGAATATAGGATTGAACCAGCAATTTCTTTGGATAGTGAATAAAGTATTTTTGCCCTTGATGGCTTTCTAAGAAACCAATTGTCTCCTCCATTACACTTAATCTGCCCAAATCCTTAGCGGATGCTCTTAATATAAGAATCCTCTCTGTGTTAGGGCTTGAGAAGAATGCCTCTTTACACATTTCAAAGACTAGCTCTTTGTCTTTTATCTCTTCAGCTGATTTAGTTGCTAAATCAGATATTTCTGCACGGATAGGTATTTTATGAGGGATAACCTTAAGGGCTTGTTGATATACTCCAATAACCTCTTTATCCCTCTTGGCTTCTTGCAATTTGCTTATTAAGACAAGGTATATCTTATGGAATTTATTCCCATATTCTTTGGCAAAGATTGCCAATCCTTCCTCTTTTTCAAGGGAAAAGATAATTTCACAGAGTATATCAAAGTTTTTCGTATAATCCTCATTCTCTTTTTTAGAGAGAATGTCTTTAAGCAAGACCCCTTTTAGGTCTATAAGGAATTGATTCCAGTCCATTGGTCGGAATAAAAGTGCATCTTCAAGCTGTTTTAAATTAAATGTTAAAGAGCCAATATACCTAAGGTTTTCCATCTCTTCAAATATTGTCCTTGCCCTTTTATCTTTATCAGTAATCTCATATAATGCTCTAAAATATCGGGTTTTTGCTTCATTTATGTCTGTTTTTAACATCTCCTCTGGTGAATATTCATCACATGGGAGCTTATCCTCATTTTCCAAAACCTTCAATAGTTTTCTATAAGAGGAAGCAGCAAGATTAAAATTGCCAGATAAAAATAGCTCATCTGCATAATCAAAGAAATCATCCATCTCCTCTGCCCAAGATTCATCCCCATATACACGCTCATCATAATCATTCCAATCTTCAACATATTCCTCTTTCTCTATACGGCTTACGAAATCATCAATATCCGCAAGTAAAGTATCATCTGCTTTAACTTCCATCTCTCCCTTAATGGAAAGTTCATCCAAAAATCCTCCTCTTTCAATTGGCTTTAAATTCTTTGCCTTTGCCAAAAGAATAGACTTTATCTCCTCTTTAGAAAGATTGTCTATCTTTTCTTCTACCTCTTTTAAGAATGGTGCTAATCCTAATGCTTCTTTATCCATAAATAACCTTCCTTTACTTAAATTACAACATTATTTTAATTTTTTGTAACTATTCAGCCTCTATTATAGGGATATGTTAAATTTTTCTCAATCTTTTTCTTAAAAATGCCGATAAATAAGATATGAAAGACAAAGAGATATGTAAAGATTGTAAGATACTTAAAGAGAT
>JBFMDZ010000292.1 GCA_040753555.1 bacterium | reverse complement strand
TGGAAAAAAGCAGAAGAGGGAGATATCCTGATCTTCTCTGTTCCCACCTATGCCAACAATCTAAATGGACTGTACAAGGCATTCAGCGAAAGAGCCTTTTCTGTTTATAAGAATATAAATGAGTTTACCAAAGCCTTCAAAAAAAATTAATATCTTTTATAGTTATTGGAACAGCCTCATGGGGTGGCGACCTCTCTTTGCATTCTTATATTCAGGATTGGCTTCAATCTGGAATCCGCCCATTAGCAATCCAGATCGATTCCTCAGAGGCTAAAAATCAAAGAGCTTGGCTTGAAGGTAATCTGATCGAAGAACCCATCCTAAGGAAGAGATTAGAGCTTTTTTCAGACATCCTCTTAAGGGAATGGGATAAAAAAAGAAGAAAAAGTGAGGTACGGGATGCCTCGCATAAAATGAGAGATGATAATGAAACTTAATAGATATCTTTCAAAATTTGCAGAATTAAAAACTTTGTATGAGGCACAAAAACTTGATTTTCTCTCTAAGGGACTTGTGCATCACAACTGGAGACATACCTTAAGGGATTTAGCTAAAGGCGTTATTATAAGCGAAAAAGAGAAAGCAAATATAAAAATTGTCCTGGCAGGTATTTTATTGCATGATGTCTTGTCTACTAAATAAAGGTTGCGTAATATAATTAAATCGGCTATAATGGTTACCTGGGAAGGAGGTAACCATGCAGCCGATATTTGTAAGAAAATTATCTAAAAGCGAAATAAAAGAATTGAAAAAATTACTCAAATCTACCAATACTCGGCTATATAAACGGGCAAGAGTAATTTGGCTCTCCAGTGCCCAGCAGCTAAAGGCTCCGGAGATTGCTAAAATTGCAGATCTACATCTAAATAAGGTTCGTAAATATATTCGGCGATTTAACGAGAGAGGAATTGCAGGTTTATACCAGAAGCCTTCTCCTGGTCGACCAAGACAAATTACCACCGAACAGAGAAGACAGATTATCAGACTACTGAAAGCTAAACCTAAAGCATTTGGATTGCCCTTAAGCAGTTGGAATTTGAGGGAACTATGCCAGATTGCTATAAAGGAAGGGATAGTTAAGAGTATTAGCCCTGAGTATATGCGTAGAATTATTGCCGAAGAGGGATATTCGTATAAACGTTCTAAACGCTGGATTACATCTCCAGATCCTGAGTATGAACTTAAAAAAACCTTATTGAAGAAACCCTTAGGAGTATGGACAAAACTGAAGAGGTAGCCTTTTATGTGGATGAAGCTGGACCATATCTGGTCAAACCCCAAGCAGGACAGAAATGGTATCCTAGGGATGAGATTTTTAAAATTCCAGCTCGGTGGAAAACCAAAGGTAAAATTGTTGTCTTTGGCGCTTTGACCACAAACCCTGGTAAGATCCATCATCATATAAATAAAAGCAAAGGTTATAAGGTGATGTTAAAATTTATTCAAAGACTTACGGTATTGTATGATCAGATGAAAACCATCTATCTTATCTGGGATAATGCCAAAGCCCATGAAGCGAAGAGGTTGAATAATTGGATTGACTCCTGGAACAAAAAGGGTAAGGTGAGATTGAAAGTTTTGCCTTTGCCTACTTATAGTCCTTGGCTTAATCCTATTGAACCAGTATTTGGTGACCTTTATAAAAAAGTTGTTGCTGGAAGTAACTTCAGTTGCCCTAAAAATATGGCTGATGCTATACATAAATACTTTCGCCATAGAAATTGGCAGAGGCGTAATAAAGATAATACCCTTAATTAGTTGATGGTGCAATATACCATCTTCTTGTTCCTTAGCTCATATGGTTCTTCTTTGGGACTTGGCAAGTTGAGCTCTTTTGCTGTCTGGGCGTAAATAGTTTTCGAGGCTTCTTGTATTTTGATCTGGTTTTCGAGCTCCGCTTGAGCCTGCTTTAGATTGATTTCAGCTTCCCGCAAACTGTTCTCGTTGCTGAGTTTTAGTAACTTTAGCTCTTGTTCTGCTGCAGTAAGATTGTTCTTGCTAATCTCCAACTCCTTCTCAATTTTTAAAAGATTCGCCTTCATATCCTCGTCATCAATTATACCCAGGAGTTCACCTGGATTTACATAATCCCCTTCATTAATGAAAACGTCTTTTAGGATACCTGAGATTT
>JBFMDZ010000291.1 GCA_040753555.1 bacterium | reverse complement strand
ACATTTTATTGTCACTCACTTTTTTGTAATTTTTACCTCCCCATACCCCTCAATCCCTTATAAATACAAGAAATTCTACTTTCGCTACCACCAATTTCGCCAAGTTTCTGTTGAAGTTGGGTTTTTACTTTAAATTCCTCAACGAATTTTTTAATCCCATCTTTGATTAGGTTATCGCCCAGATACATCACAAATGGTTCCTCTTTTAAAAATTCATCGGATATTTTTATAGCGTGTGCCAGACCTAATGGCGCTTCCTGCTCAATATATGTTATACTCAATCCAAATCTTTTTCCATCCCCCGCCGCAGAGATTACCTCATTTTTCGTATCACCGACAACAATCCCAACCTCTTTTATTTCGGCTTCTCTAATTGCTTCAAGGCCATAAAAAAGTATAGGCTTATTTGCAATAGGAACAAGTTGTTTGGCTGAGGTATGGGTAATCGGCCTTAAGCGTGTCCCTTTACCACCTGCCAATACTAATGCTTTCATCTTTGTTTGGATGAAAGTATAGCTTCCTACCTAAATTTTGCAATGATTTTTTGGAGGAATTTTTAGCCATTAGCCTTAAATAATTGTAATTATGTCAAATTGGATTAAAATACCCACTTACCATAATATCCTCTGAAATACGCCCTATCTTTACATTTTTAAGCTCTAGGGGGGGGATGTCTTTTAAAAGAGAAAGGCCATCATCGCCAATGAGCTTCGGCGAGATAAAGAATATTGCTTTATCAATAAGGCATCTATTTAAAAATGATGCAATAAGCCTTTGTCCTCCCTCAAGTAGGATGGATGTAATACCCCTTTCGCCAAGTTTTAAAAGAAGTTCAGGAAGGGAAACCATGCCATTTTCCTCTTTTATAATGATTATTTCTGCGTTTTTTGCAATCTCAAAAGGAGGCTTCTTTGTGCTTGCAATTATTAAGTCCTCTTTTCTTCCAAACACATTTGAGTTAATTGGGATTTTTCCATCTGTTGTAACAACAATTCTAATTGGCGACTTTCCTTTAACAAGCCTTGTTGTAAGATATGGGTTGTCCTTAATGATTGTCCCCTTTCCTACCATAATCCCATCCACCTGGGAACGAAGCCTATGGACAATTTTCCTGGAGGCTTCACTTGTTATCCATTTCCCTGACTCCCTGACCCTCTGGCTCTCTGACCCCTGACTTATCCTTCCATCCAAGCTCATTCCAACCTTAAGGATAACAAATGGCATTTTTGTTCTTGTATATTTGAAATATACCTCATTAAGCATATGCCCCTCATCTTTTAATAGCCCAATATTAACCTTTATTCCTTTCCTTTCCAATATTTTCTTACCATTTACAATTGGATTTACATCAAGGCAAGAGGCAACAACCCTTTTTATGCCTGCCTTAATTATTGCATCTGTGCAGGGTGGCGTTCTTCCATAATGTGAGCAAGGTTCAAGATTCACATATAATGTTGCTCCCTTTGCATCTTTTCCTGCTTTATTTAAAGCCTCAATCTCTGCATGGGGAAAACCTGCCTTTTTATGATAGCCATCACCTATTATCCTTCCATTCTTTACAATAACGCATCCTACCATAGGATTTGGGCTTGTCTTTCCCAAACCTTTTTTTGCAAGCATAATAGCCCTTTTAAGAAAAAAGATGTCATTCATACAAAAATTGTAAATTGCAAATTCTAAAAGGAAAGTAACTATTCACCTTATCCATATTTAATCCCAATAGGAACAAGGGATCTATCTATAAAAACAAAGGATAATGCATCAATGACATTTTGTCCTTAATCTTTGATCCTCTTTTTTTAACTCCTTATTCTCTTTCACTAACCACTCTATCTCATTCATCAAGTCGCAGATTAGACCCTTGAGGTTTTCATCAGAACAAATTTTATCTATATCTATTTCTTTAAAGGTGGTATTTCTGTTTTCCATACCACTCTTATTATCGGCATTTTTTCAAAAAAACTTTTGTACTTTTTACATCATCTCCCCAAAATTATGAGTAGTTACCAATTAAACTAGTAATTCTCGATAAAAACTTAAACACATTAAAAATCATCATTTTTTTCTTTTATCTTCTCTATCCTTCTATATTTATAGTGATTTTTGCCTTTCCCTTTGGTTTTTTCTTCTTTGTTTTTTGTACTTTTTTTGATTAT
>JBFMDZ010000290.1 GCA_040753555.1 bacterium | reverse complement strand
GGATAAGGTTAACAATGGATTCTCACATTGATTATGACCTCTTTGTTTACTCTGGAGACCAATCCTCTGCCGGTCCTCTTATTGCCCAGTCAACCTATGGAAGAGGAAGGCCAGATGAATGCACATTGACCAGAAGTGGCTACATCTGGATAAGGGTGTTTAATTACAGCTCTAGTGGGTCGGGGAATTATAGCCTGGGAATAGAACTATCATTAACCATATCACAGATAACACTACCTAACGACAACATTTCATTTACCACCCAACCGGGTGAGAATCGGATTCGTTGTCTTGCGGATATAAAGCCAGATTATCTGGATGCAGCTTATAACAGCCAGATAGAGTGGGAGATTGACGATGACCCAAGGGATAATTACCAAAGTGGCAATCCAGCTGATCCAGAAAGGGGTAATGATGTCAATCTTACCATTACTGCCCCAGCTGCACCTAATGGTCGTAGATTTCCCTTAAGTTATAGAATTAGAGCCTTTGTCACTGCCAATAACCTAAGGGCAACATCAACCCCAAGGTATGTGACACAGGATGAAAGGGATCAATGTAGGCAGGAATACATTGATATGAATAAAGCAAGAAGACCAGCTAGGAATGAGTTTGTCAATGGTGGTGGAAGTCCAAATTTTTCATTTAATGAGTTAAACTCGAGTATAAATCCAACTACAGGGAATAGATATAGTTGGGCTGTGCTTAGACCTATTTTGTATACAGGATTAGAAGCCACAAGGGCAAATTATGGTTATCCTATGATAGTTAATAGTGGTTATAGAAATCCTATTCGTCAACTTCAAGTAAATCCTACGGCTCCAGAAAGTAGACATATATATGGAGATGCGGCTGATATTGCTGTGGTAGATATAAATAATAATGGTATCATAGAGCCAGATGAATGGGATGAATTGGCTGATGCAGCAACAGCGGCTAATGCTGATTACATAGAACCACGACAACAAACGGGTGCTTGGGTTCATATGGATTGGCGTTTTCATTAAAAACTTAAAAAGGGGGAAATAAAAGATGAAAAAGATTTTAGCAAGTGGATTGATGGGAATAATTCTTTTATTCTTTTTAGACTTCGCATTTTGTGAAGTTAGTGTAGAAGAAATAAAAAAGATGGGTGTTGAAGAAATATTGGGATTATTAAACCATCCTAATTGGGGAGAAAGAGCTAAAGCCATTTACTATGGTGTGCCAAATTTTATAAATGATGAAAGGATAAAATTGGCTTTGATTAATTTATTAGAAGAGGAAAATGCTCTTGGGGAAAAATGGTGGGAAGAGTGGCAAAAGGAATATGAAAGATGTAGAGGAGATGAGACTAAAATGAAGATTAAATTTATGAATGAGGTGTATGGCGAAGGATATGGAGAATATCATATAGATCTAGCTGATACAGTAATTAGGTTAAAGGATGAAAGGGCAATACAAGGAATAGTGGGTGTTGTAGAATGTGGTGGCGTTCCTGTAAGGGCAGTAGTAGAATTTGGAGAGTTGGCTGTCAACCCTTTACTTGAGCGATTAGAAAAGACCAAAAATTACACAGCAAGATCAAGCATTATCTACACATTAAATGAAATAGCAAAAAGGACTAAGCAAGAAACCCTTACTACAAAAGAGGGAACTCCAACTACGAGATATAGATCAGCCACCCCTTCTCAATTAGAACTAATGAGGGCTGCTTTTGTTAAAAGCCTAAATGATTCTAATCCTTTTTCACGGAGGGAATCTATCAGAGGATTGGATATTCTTGAAGACACATCAGCAATTCATCTTCTTAAACAGATAGCAAAAAATGACCCTTATTGTAAATTGGGAACGGTAGATCCTGTTACTAAAGCACCAAGGAAGGGATATTACCCCGTCCGTGATGAGGCAAAGCGGGTATTAAAATTGCTTAAAGAAAAGAAAAAGCAAGAAAAGAAGAAAAAGGAGGTAAAGCAATGAAGCAAATATTTTTAATTTTAATTCTATTTGCCCTTTTAAGCAAGGGAGAGGCTTTAAAAAAAGAAAAGCTTAGCGAAAATGATTACATAAGCCTTATTACCAAAGGCCAGGAAGAGCAAATTAAGGTAAGCTTAGTCTGCAAAGAGGATGATATTGCCTATCAGGAAGAAATAGAAGGGATGGGTATTGAAATACTTAAGGTAGAGGGAGAAAGGATATTTATCAAGACCTCATTGG
>JBFMDZ010000289.1 GCA_040753555.1 bacterium | reverse complement strand
CTATTTTCATCGTCCTCGTATAATATATTGTTAGTCATTTTGAATGCCACAATCCTAATTCCTTATTAAAGCCCCCAAGATTGGGGGGTTGGGGGTTGAAAATAAAATTAAAAAATTAATTATTAGTAGTGGTAGTGATGTGGAGAGTGTGGGTAACTCCAAAGGAGTTATCCAAGCAATTGTGGATAACTCAAAGAGTTGTCCAAGCGATTGTGGGTAAGTTGTGGACAGCTTTGCTGTCCATCAACTTATCCACATGAGCGTCAATTGCGTCACTATCCACATCTTTCCACTTGACTTTTTAGGATGTCCCTGTCATAATATCCAGTAAGACTGGTCAGGGAAGGACTTATCGTCCTCGTTGTCCATACGGGTATTCCCGATGGGTCTTCTAAACAAAGTGTGTCCCCCTGCTCCTGAGGTATTCTTCTTACTCGTAAGATGTTTGACCTGAGAAAAGTGCCCTTGGATATAGCGTTAGGCGGACAAGGATTACACTCCCCAGGTTTATTCTAATCACCAGGCGAGGCTGTTGCATCCTCAGGTTGTCAGGGACATCCTGACTAAATCTTTATATGAAAGGAGTTGATAACTTATGTCTCACCCTCTTTTTGTCGGTATCGATATCGACACTAAAAAAAATACTGTCTGCTTCCTTAACTCTGAAGGTCTAAAAGTTATCCCTTCCTACGCTTTCTCTAATAACTTGTCAGGAGCTCAATCTCTCCTTACTTACATCCTTAACTTGATGAAGACCTACTCTTTTGACTCTGTTTCTATCGGCGGAGAAGCTACTTCTGTCTATAGCTTTCACATCCTAAACTTCTTTTTCTTCTCAAAAGAATTATCTCCATTTCATCCTCAAATCTATCGCTTCAACCCTCGACTAATCGCAGGCTTTAAAAAAGCTTACCCTGATTTACCCAAAACCGATGACATCGATGCCTTCGTTATTGCCGATAGACTCAGGTTCGGAAGACTCCCAGCAAATATTAAATTCAATCTCCAATACCTACCTCTACAAAAATTGACCAGAGCCAGATTCCATCTTGTCCAGACAATATCCAGAGAAAAAAACTTTTTCTTGACTAACCTCTTTCTCAAATTCTCCAACTACATCACCGATACCCCATTCTCAGACATCTTCGGAGCTACCTCTTCTACTGTTATTACTCAACTCTCTCCCGAAGAAATAGCTTCTATGCCTATAGAAAATCTCCTCTCCCTGCTCATAGAAAAAAGTAGAAATAGATTCCAGCAACCTCTCCTCATTGCTCAAGAACTTAAAAAAATCTCGAAACTTGCTTATCCACTACCACCTCAAATGAAAGAAGCCGTTGATATTGTTCTCCTTGCTCTGCTCCAAAATATTCGCACTATGGAAGCTCAACTTAAAAAAATAGATCAATCTATCGCCAAAGAGATTTCTGGAATTCAACACACTCTTTTGTCTATTCAGGGCATCGGACCTGTCTTTGCTGCTGGCATAATCGCTGAAATAGGCGATATCTCTTGTTTTAAAAATCAGGCTGCCTTAGCCAAATATATTGGGCTTGTCTGGAACAAACATCAATCTGGTGACTTCGAAGCAGAAGATACATACATGAGTAAACACGGGAATAAATATCTCCGTTACTACTTCATTCAGGCAGCTAATACTTTGCACCTACATAATTCTGATTTCAAAAAGTATTATTCCCGCAAATACTCTGAAAGCACAAAACATCACCACAAAAGAGCTTTGGTTCTTTGTGCCAGAAAATTAGTTAGAGTAATTTATTGTTTGCTTCGTTCAAAGAAGCGTTATGAATTACCTAAAACAGCCAATTCTTAAATGCCTGGTATTTCTATGGTAGTACACTTTAACTGTACTCCATACTTAAATAAATCTGACCTGCCTCTGCTACGGCAGACAGGTGGTTACGACAATTAAAAAAAACAATTATTCCGCTTACGCAATAATACACTATGAGATGATGCCTATAGACCAATTTGTTTCCATTCAAGGGAAATTACCTTGAAATTGTTCACTTTAACCCTTTTAATTTGGATATTTGAAAAATTCACTTGTATCCGAACATACTATTTTTGTGCCTTTTTAGGGATATAAGTCAAGAAAAATATTTTTAAAAAAACTTAATTTTTTACTTGACATTTCACCGTAAGACTTTGTGAGGCGCAGACTCATGTCCGTTT
>JBFMDZ010000288.1 GCA_040753555.1 bacterium | reverse complement strand
GAAATCGGCATTAGTCAGAAAGTGGTTTGATAGCCTGAAAGAAAATAACATCCAGCCTGATGGCATATTCTGGTGGGGGTTTTATCGCAATCCTTACCTTGAGCGTTTCCTTATCGCATTATTTGTTTATCTCTCCCAAGATAGATTTAAGCTTGATGATTACAAGACATCCTGGCAGAAAACAGACAAAATAAAAGAGCTTCTCTTGGAAAGGGAATATCTCATCATCCTGGATGGTCTGGAGGAGATGCAGAAATCGCAAACCGGCGAAGAATTTGGTAAGATGCAACACTTAGAGTTTACTGACTTACTCAAATCCATTGCTGATACAAATTTTAAAGGCTTGTGTCTTATAACCACAAGATTTCCATTAAGTGATATTGAAAATTACCTAAGCTACCAGAAGCTTGATGTAGAGGAATTATCAAAAGAAGATACAAGACTGTTGTTTCAAAGGGTTGGGGTAAGAGGGAGTGATGAAGAAATAGATAAGATTTGGGAAGATTTTAAAGGCCATACCCTAAGCCTTGTTCTCTTGGCAAATTATTTAGGCCCTGGTGGTGATATTAAAAAGGCAGGTGAAATTCCTAAAATAGAGGGTAAGCCACAGCGTATGCTCCTCTGGTATGACAAGCAACTAAACGAAAACCAAAGGCAGTTTATGAAGCTCTTCTCACTCTTTAGAGGAACAGTGGGAGAAAAAGAATTTGAGGCAATATTTCAGCCAAGGATAAAGATGGATGCCTTCCATTTCAAGCAAATGGTAAAGGACTTAGTAAAAAGAAGGCTTATTGCCGAAGGATACACCACCCATCCCTTAATCAAGGGCTACTTTGAGTCTATATTTGATGAAGAAGAAAAGAAGCTAACCCATAAAGCAATCTATGAATACTTTGGAAAGATAGCAAAGGATAAACCAGAAACCTTAGAGGAGATGCAGCCTTTGTTTGAGCAGGTATATCATGGGTGTTCTGCCGGGCTTTATAATGGGGTGTTTTATGATGTCTATTGGGAGAAAATAGGCAGAAGGGAGGAGCGGTTCATTACCCATAAGCTTGGTGCCTGGGAAACCAATCTTTCCCTTGTTAGAAACTTCTTTCCAGATGAAGACCTTTCCCAGATGCCGCTGGTAAGCGAAAAGAGAGCCCAGAGCTGGCTGCTCAATGAAACCGGAATGGGACTACAGGCTACAGGCAGGCCAAAAGAGGCAGAGGAGCTTTTCGTTCGCAAGACAAATATGCAAATCGAAGACAAAGACTGGAAAAACGCCTCTGTGGGTTATCAAAACTTGGCTGACCTCTGGTTTAGAACAGGTAGGCTCAAGGAGGCAAATGAGAGTGCTCAAACAGCCCTTGAGTTGGCAGAGAAAGCAGGGTTTGATAAGAATATCTGCTATTCAAAAGCCTATCTTGGTTGGATACTTCATCTCTTAGGTAAAAATGAGAAAGCAGAAAAGGAATTTCGGCAGGCAGATGAGCTTGCAAGAAAGATATGGGGGCATCGGGATTTCTCTATAACTGGAGTCTTCTATGCAGACTTCCTAATCTCAATCAAGCAGATTGATGAGGCTTTTGAACTTACCAAAGCAAACCTTGAGATCTGCCAGAGTGAAAATTGGCTAAATAGTATTTCAAGATGTCACCGCTGCTTATCTGCAATTGAAAGGCTAAAGGGAAACCAAAAAGAAGCAAAAACCCATCTTCAAACCTCCCTTGAGATTGCCAAAAAATGTTGGCTATCCTGCTATTGAAATCGAAGCCTTGCTTGAGTCCAGCAGGTTGTGGTTGGATATGAAGAAATATGAAAAGGCTATCTCTCAGGCAAACCAGGTCCTGAAGCTATGTGAAAGAACAGGCTTTTTTCTCTACGAACCTGATGCAGAGCTAATCTTAGCCCGTAACTTCCTGATTTTTAAGTAATATGTAAATTTAGATTTTCTATCAATTTTCGTGTTTGTTTGGGTATTTCAAGGTCTATCCATTGGGTTGAGGTTTTTACCTTCCTGTATTTACTTAAATATAACAATACATCCAAAGGGGTGTATTGGGTTAAAAGGTCATATTTAATCAATAGATGATAAATTCTGTAGTAATAGAGAAGTGAAAGATAATTTCCCATTTTCCGCTACCCTACCATAGGAATTGACTACTTCAAAAAATTTATTATGTTTTGGCTCTAAAAAGCCGATATATATAATAGATAAGATGATAGAAGATATTTTAAGAAGACAAAA
>JBFMDZ010000287.1 GCA_040753555.1 bacterium | reverse complement strand
TGATGGTATTTAACAAAAAAATCTATAAAGGAAAAAAGAGATTATCTTTTTGTGATGTGTTTTTGATATAATATATCCTGTTTAGAGGTAATTCTGGACAAAGGTAGCGAAATATAGGAAATTAAAGGAAGCTATCTTTGATGACCCACCCACATCTGCTTTCCAAATAGAAGAAGGAATGGCTTTTTTGAAGGGAAATCAAGAAATTATCCCCAATATACTTCGTGATTTTAATCTAAAAGATTTTTTTAGGTTTTATGATGGGGTAATTAACTGGTTATATCAAGAGGGGTTAAAAAAGACCAGCCTCACCTAAAAATTTGTAATTATTAAATGGGGAAATCAATCTTCTTGGCTTAAGATGATGGGAACATTTATTTTTATGATGAATCCTGTAAGGAATACTGTGTGAATGAATACAAGGAATTGTTTGATAAAATAGTGGAGTTTTGTGTAGAATATTTAAGCAGAAGGAAATTAGAAGGCACGCCGATGCTTGGGTTTTTGGGAGATTTTTCAGTTAAGTTTGAGGTTCCTGATCACTGGGGCATTGGCAAATCAGTCTCACTGGAGTTTGGAACAATTGTTCGGAATATACAAAAGGGATAAACCCACAATTGACATTTGTTTCAATGTGTATTATAATTTAGCTATGGGTGTTAAAAATATCTTAAAGCCAGATTCAAGGGGAAGGATAGTCTTGCCATTAAGGTTTAAAAAGGAGGAGCTTTTTGAGTGTAGAGAGGAAGGAGATTGTCTAATCTTATATCCTGTCCAAACTGTTAGGAAATTTCCCAGAATGGAGGAACTCCCTTTAACTAAATTGAATCAGAAATGGGAAAAAGAGGAATATGAGATAAATAATGATGTGCATCCTGGGATTATCGCAGAAAGCCCAAAATCAGCCCTTAAGAAACTAAACGCACAAGGATTAGCCATTGAAAGTTCCTCCATTTAGGTTAAACTTTGAGGTTAGATTCCTTAAAAATTACTCAAGGTTAAATGATATTGAACAGGAGGCAATAGACAAAACAATAAGTCTTCTATCTCAAAATCCAAGACATCCATCATTAAACATACATAAGGCAAAAGATATAAAGGCAAAATACAAGGTTGGTGGAGATGATGTTTTTATCGCTTATTCAACTATGAATCTTAGAGTAACATTTGAATATGGTCCTGAATTGGGGATGATTACCATTAGAAATTGTGGTTATCATAATAAGTGTGAAGAAAATCCCTGATTATGGGGATTGGTAAATCGGTGTCACGCGGGTTTGGGACGGTGAAAAAGTGGAGTGAAGACAAAATGTTATAGGATAATTTTTAGTATAATTTTTCTGGAAAGGAGGTGATTATAAAATGACAGTGATTGATAGAGAGAAGGTAAAAGATATGTATTATGCAAACTTACTCTATGAATATCATAGGGTTGCTGAAAAAATCAGGCTGTTTGAAAAAAAGTATAGTATACCCTTTGGTGAATTTGAAAAAGGGTTAAAACTATCTAAAAAAGAAGATATGGGAAAATGGGATGATTATATGGAATGGAAAGGATATATAAAGGTTCTGCAAGAGCTCACCAAGGATAAAAAGGAGCTGGAAATTGGAAATTATAAGGTGCGTTAAAAACAGCAGTATCGTTAAAAAATACGATATAGGTGTTTGAAGACGGTTTTTACATAAAAATTAGAGTTTTATTGATTGACGATTCCGAGTTGTATATAAGGGAATACTCTGATGTAGATGAACGAAATTATTCATATCATTGGCAAGATGTGAATAAACAGATATTGATGCGATGGGATAATTCAGGACATCACAAACACATTGAAACATATCCCCATCATGTTCATTACGATAATAATATTTTGCCAAGTTATCATATATCCTGCGAAGAGATACTGAAAGATATTGAAGGTAAAATTTTAAGTTAAGAAGATAAAACCGGGGCATTGGTAAATCAGTATCACGCGGGTTTGGAACGGTGAAAAGGATTAATGAGGCAAACCCATTCACCAATTCATTACCAATTAATATAAATTCCTATATTTCGCTACCTTTGCGTCGGATTGCTTTATGATAAGATATATTATATCAAAATATCAAAAACTTTTGTAACTATTCACCCTATAGGGAAATAAGGAATGTATATGTTTAGATAATGTTAAGGAAAATAATGAAGCCAAAGAATAAAAATCCCAATGTCCAAATCCCAATGACAAATGAAATCCCAATGT
>JBFMDZ010000286.1 GCA_040753555.1 bacterium | reverse complement strand
GGCAATAGGCTATGAAGAGGCAAAGGCTTTTCTTGATGTGTTAAAGGAGAAAAAAGAGGGAATAAAGATGAGTATAGAAGAAAAGGATAAATACATTGATAAGATGATAGGAGAGATTAAAGGACCTATTCCTTCTGAAACAGTAGAGTTAATAGCTGTGATGAAGGAAAAGATTGATGAGCTTGAGGGGTTTTTGAATAAAATTCAAGACGAAAATGCCTCCCTTAAAAAGGCTTTATCAGAGAAGGAGGTAGAGCTTCTTAAAACAATAAAGGAGAGGGATGAGCTTATAAAGAAAGAGCAGGATTTAACCTCTGCAATAGATGAGCTAAAAGCATTGATAGATGGGAAAGAAAAGGAATTAAAAGCAAAAGACATTGAAATTGAAAGGCTTAGAATAGAAAATAAAAGATTAGCAAGAGAGAAAAACCAGATAAGAACATTTTCCTATTTTCTCATAGGAGGAGCGATTATTGGCCTTATCCTTGATAAAACAGCGGAGTAAAAAGGAAAAATTGCGAATGAAAAATAAAATCCTTAAATAATTCCGCACCCTGCAATCCGCATTTGAAGATATTCCGCGGTAGCTCAATGGTAGAGTGGGTGGCTGTTAACCACTAGGTTGTAGGTTCGAGTCCTACCCGCGGAGCCAATTTAAATTCTACCCAACTTCACAAACCACCTTGCAAACCCTTGATTTTTCAAGGAGGAAATAGAAAATGGGTATAATGTATCACACACAAATTAAAGAATAACCATAAAAGATTCCCACTTACCCCTTGTGCCCGTTGGCCATTATCCTTAGATATTCCCAAGAATGAATGGATTAGTGACTGTGGCTTGCCGGTTTCTGAGACTGCCCAATTGCCCGATAATTTTAAGCAGACCCCCAATATGAAGATTGAAATTAAGGAGTGGGAATATGGAGATGTGGCTGAGATTCTTCATATTGGTCCTTATAGCGAAGAGACTCCCACCATAGAAAAACTCCATAACTTCATCAAAGAGAATGGCTACAAAGTAATCGGCGAACATGAGGAGGAATACCTTAAAGGACCTGGGATGTTTGGAAAAGGAAATCCAAAGAAATACTATACCATCATTCGACTGAGAGTCGCAAAGTAATTTGCAGCGGTTTGGGGACTTCATGATATTTCTGCAAGGCCGAGATTACCTAAAGAATTGATGACTTTCACCCTGCCGTATGATATACTTGTTATGATGTAGAAAGAGATAAAAGAGAGTTTCTAATAGAACAGTATGGCGAAGAATATAAGGATTATATGAAAAAAGTAAGGAGGTATCTCTGATGGTGTTGCACTATCGCCTAACAGCGGATAAAAGGCTTCGCTACGCTCCACCCAATTTACCTTCGGCAATTTCTTTTGTCTTGACAAAACAAAGTAATTACATTATAATTACTTTTGGAGGTGAAAAATATGAAAACAAATATAGTTGCGATTGGAAATTCAAAAGGCATAAGGATACCAAAAGTGATATTAAAACAATGTAATATAAAGGATTCGGTAATTTTAGAGTTAGATAAAGACAAAATAATCATTATACCAGAGCATAAAAAAGCAAGAAGCAATTGGGAAAAGGCATTTAAAGATATGAAAGACAATAAAGATGATAAATTATTGATAGACGATAATGTAGATTTAAATATAGGAGATTGGGAATGGTAATAAAACAATATGAGATTTACATCGTATCTTTGAATCCTACCATAGGACACGAGATGAAAAAATCAAGGCCCTGTGTAATAATCTCTCCTGATGAAATGAATAAATATATTTCCACTGTAATTATTGCTCCGATTACTTCAAAATCTCACGCTTATCCAACCAGGATACCGATAATATTAGAAAATAAAAGTGGCTGGATAGTGCTTGACCAAATACGAAGCATAGATAAAAGGCGTTTAATAAAAAAATTGGGCATATTAGATAAAAATAAGATACAAGAGGTAAAATCAGTAATTAAAGAAATGCTTGTTGATTAGAAATGCCAAGGGAGGTGAAAAAAATGTCAATCAGTGAAATTGTTAAGCAGATAGAAGAAGGTAGGATTGTTTATCTTGATAAAGAGCAAGAGATAACAACCCTACCGTGGAATGCCTAGAAATTCCCCAATTTTACTAAAACCTTTCATAGGGCTTAAATTTATGGTTATTGAAAAATATTAGAATAATCCTCCCCCTTTCCCCCTTTAGCGAAGCGAGAACTCTATTTTTATTGTGCTTTT
>JBFMDZ010000285.1 GCA_040753555.1 bacterium | reverse complement strand
TTTTGTCTTCTGAAATATCTTCTATCATTCTATCTATTATATATATCGGTTTTTAAGAGGGTTAAACTTTAGATTTTTTTTTTGGAAATTCAATTCCTATTGCAAGGTAGCGGAAAATGGGAATTTAAAAGAACGAACGCTTATGTTTGCAAAACAGGTGAGAGGGTTTGTGAAAAAATACCCAAAACTATAAGTAATATAGAGGTAGATTTAGGAAAGGGAGGATTTACCAATCTTTCCAATTGTATTATGTGCTCAAGATGTGTTAAGACCTGCCCACAAAAGGCAAGAAGCTGGTCTTATTGATATGCCTTAATTCCTTCAAATATTTTCCTTCCAGAAGCTTGTTTTTTTCCAAAAAATGAGGGGATTTGATATACAAAGCTTGCCCTTTCTGGATGTGGCATAAGAGCAAGAACATTTCCATTTTTGTTTGTTAAACCCGCAATATTATAGAGCGAGCCATTTGGATTTATGGGAAATTCATCAATGATTTCTCCATCCCTTGTGCAATACCTTAAGGCTATTTGGTCATTTTTTATAAGCTCATCAAGAAGACCTTTGTCTTGTGTGGTAAATCTTCCCTCAGCATGGGCAATAGGAATAGGAAAAACATCACCAAGATTAAATAATGACAAAAATGGGCTTTTAATTGATGAGACCTTAACATATACCCAATCACACAAAAACCCCGTTTCTCTGTTAAATGCAAGAGCCATTTCAATTGAGCCTTTCTTTATAGAAGGGCAAATTCCAGATTCTATTAAGATTTGGGCACCATTGCATATTCCTAAAACAGGTGCCCCATTTTCTGCCTTTTTTATAATGGTTTTGATAATGGGCTTCTTTGAGGCAATTGCACCTGCCCTTACCCTATCCTGGTATGAAAATCCTCCAGCAAGGATAAAGGTATCAAATTCCTCCAATTCCTCAATTGGTCTATTGTATCTAAATATTTCTGCTTCTATACCAACTGATTTTATAGCTTCAAATGTTTCGTATTCGCAATTTGTCCCAGGGTATTGAATAATTACAACCTTCATATTATCCAAGATATGCAGCCTTTACATCTTCGTTTTTAATAAGAATAGAGGCATTACCTTCTAAAACAATCTTTCCTATCTCAAGTATATAAGCTCTGTCTGCAATTTGCAATGATTTATGAACATTTTGTTCCACGAGAAGGATAGGAATTCCACTTTTGTTTATTTCTTTGATTGTACCAAATATCCTTTCGGAAAGTTTAGGAGCAATGCCCATAGATGGCTCATCCAAAAGCAAAAGCTTTGGCTTTGCCATAATTGCCCTTCCCAATGCCAGCATTTGTTGCTCGCCTCCACTTAATGTTCCTCCCAATTGAGTAAATCTCTCTTTCAAAATTGGAAATAGGGAAAATACCTCTTCAAACCCCTCTTTTATCTCCTTTTTAGAAAGCAAAAATGCACCCATCTTTAAATTTTCCTCTACTCTTAAACGGGAAAATATCTTTCTTCCCTCTGGAACATGGATTATTCCACATTTAGTAATTTGATGGGAAGGGAGCCTGTCAATCCTTTCTCCAAGAAACCTTATTTCTCCTGACAGAGGAGAAAGGATTCCAGATATTGTTTTAAGGAGGGTTGTTTTTCCTGCACCATTTGCCCCAAGAATAGCTACTATTTCTTTTTTCTTTATAGAAAGGCTTATCCCTTTTAGGACAGAAACCTTTCCATAAGAAACAAATAGGTTTAGAATTTCAAGCATTTCCTCCTAAATATGCTTTAATAACACAAGGGTCATTCCTTATATCATCAGGTTTTCCACTTGCAATCTTTTCTCCATAATCCAAAACAACAATCTTATCTGATACCTCCATTACAACATCCATTTGATGCTCAATCAAAATAATGGTTTTTCCCATCTCCCTTATCCTTCGGACAAGGGAGATTATCTCTTTGCTCTCCTTCTTATTCATTCCTGCTGTTGGCTCGTCCAAAAGGAGCAATTCTGGCTCTGATGATAATGCACGGGCTATTTCAACCCTCCTCTGGTCTCCATAGGAAAGATTCCTTGCAAGGCAATTTCCAATACCAAGGAGGGATACAAAATCCAATGCCTCTTTTGAAGCTCTTGTTATCTCCCCCTCTTCCTTTTTAACTATTCTTCAGCAATAAGAAATTGAGACTTTAACATAAAGGATAAAAAAACCCTTATTTTTCAAATACTTGTATAAAGCCAACCTTCATATTAGTAATTTTTACTAGTGTCTTTTTAAAAA
>JBFMDZ010000284.1 GCA_040753555.1 bacterium | reverse complement strand
ATGCCATAAACACAGGAAAGATAGTAACCATTCCCCAAAGAGAGATTCAATACTATGATTGGGAAGGCATAGGCTATACCATTATTGACCCTAATACAGGTGCAGGGGCATATATGATTAGTGGGGGGATGAAGGGAGGAGGAGCAGCGGACTTGTATGATTTCTTAGAAAAAACCCTTTCTGATGAGCTTCTTAAATCAGCGGCAGAGAAGCTGAACATACCACTATTTAAATACTGGAGTGTTATATTGAGCATTGCTGACTACCTATGTGGAATATTTGATATATTGATTAACCCCGATTTTTCTCTTAAAAATAAGGAAGCCATGTTATATCTATCTATGCTAACATTAATGTTTATTGCTTCTTTAGTCTCACCAATATTGGCAATAATAATACCACTAACTGGTTTTGTCTTACTTATTCTACTTCTTTCTATTACAAACAATAAGCAAATCGATAACCTTAACGATTGGGCTTGCTATAAAGAAGAAAGATTATCGCATCTCTTAAAAATATTCTCTTGGAACTTAATTGAAGATTTATTTACTAATCAGCTAAACTTAATTTATAAAGAAGCCTTGGAGGAAAAAGTGGCCTGATGAGAAAAATATATCAACAATCCCTGTGGATTTATTTTATAGCTTATTTAGGGGTAGTGGTTATAAGTGCTTCAGGAGCTGTTATGACATTAGCTCTATATCAACAGGAAAAATATGTGGGTTTTTTTATATGTGGAGCATTGATAATATTTGTTGCTAGAAAGTTTTTTTTCTGGTTTAAAAATTTTGCCATAATTATTGATAATGAATCTATTACAAGCTATAAAAATATAAAAAATCAGAATGAATTTATCAGAATAAAGTGGGACGATATAATAGCAATATATACAATGAAGATATCTGATACTTGGGAATTTTCTCAAATCTTTCTAGTTATTCCTTGTGCAAATGTAGATGAGAAATATAATGAGGTTATCAATTTTGAGGTTAAAACAAATAGAGAGGGAAAGAAGGCAAAGGCATATTATGACTGGCTAATAACCCATCATAAAGGCATCAAGATTTTTAAATGGATAAAGGATTATCGTAATATACTAAAAGAAATTTGTACAAAGAATCCTTATGTAGTTATAGACAATGAGATAAAAGAGCTAATAAGAAGATGAAAAAACCTTGGGATCTTCGGTGGGTTATGTACATATTATTCTTCCTCTGTTGGTTTTTTATATTTAGTTTTGTCATTGCTAGTTTATTGACTATTTTTAATTATAGCCGATTAGGCAAGTCAGAAGAAAAAAAGAAAATTTTCCAATATACCTTTCTAGCTCTAATCATAATAGCTATTATACTCATTTTAGAAGAAAAATTTCATCAAGTTCCATTTTCAGGCTTTATATTTGTAGGACTCAATTATTGGATAATAGCAAAATTTATTCAAAATCAAAGAAAGGATTACACCGAATGGAAACTAAAATACGAACTAAAAAAGAAAGAAGTAATTGAGGGAAAGTGTGAGGATTTTTACTTTGCTTTTTTGCATTTACCGGTTTCTTTGACAGAAATATTTACCTCATTTTTAACTGAATTTAAAGATAAATATTTACTAATCACCACTATTGATGGTGAGCCTGCTAGTAAGTGGCTAGAAAGATATGGAAATATGAAATTTCTTCAATTAAATATCCACTATGAGTGTTCTTATGATACCTGCATAATTTATCCTGATTCTTTTGATGTATTTTTAAAAGAGGACTTTTTGTGTGGAGGAGATGAGATGTATATCACTCTCAATAGACCATCTGATGCCAGATTAAAAGAAATTCAAGGGGGCAGATATGGGCATTTCTCGGAAGGAATTCCAAAGCACATACTACAGGAATTACAATCAATAGATGCTATAGGCTATTTTTCAGGCGGTGAGCCAGAATTATCAATAGCCCACAAAAATCAACCATTGATTGAAAATATAGTTAAAAAATTTGGAAAATTAGAAAAAGGAGTTGATGTAAAATGAAAAGATTTAACCTATTGGTATTGAGGTTGATTCTAGTAGGATTATTGGTTCAAGGAGCCAATGCTATCTCTCAAGAGGTAAGTATCAATAAGGGTATAGGTTGGTTGCTGTCCAACCAAAATCCAAGTGGCTCCTGGGGAACAGAGACAGAATATCCCAATCTTTGTTTGAGGGATACATCTTTGGTAGCAGATACTTTATGTTACCTTGGCACTACAAATATTGCATATTCTAAAGCCATTCAATGGATTGAA
>JBFMDZ010000283.1 GCA_040753555.1 bacterium | reverse complement strand
ACACCCATTTCTCCATCAGCCATCTCGTCCCCCTCCTTTTTCAGTATAGATTGAGTAAAAACCCTTCTCTATATAAATCGGCAAAGGGGAACATTAACTTGAGCTATTTTTCGGATAGGCTCTTAGTAAAAGAGCAAGAGATATATTAATAGATGCGTTAAAGAATCATGAATATGGACATATCAAAACACAAGTTCCAGGAGCTTTGGCAAATGTATATGATCATATTACAGATGAGAATGAAAAAGAGAGAATAGTGGATGCATTAATAGAGGCAGCCACTGGAGGTTCATTAGAGGTTGAAGGATTTAGGGGTATAATACCAGCTCATAGGAATATATTTGCTATTGAGATGTTAGGAGAGATAAAGGCGAAAAAAGCGGTCGAGCCATTGATAGAGGCGTTGAAGGATGAGAATGAACAGGTTCGAAGGGATACAGCAAGAGCATTAGCTAATATAACGGAACTTCCCCTCAAAGATGGACCATAAAATGGTGCTAACCTTTTAATAATCAAGGGGATAGGCAAGTTTTAAACCTTAAAAGCGTGCATACGAATATTTTTTTAAAAAATTTTATTATTTTTTAAAAAAATGCTTGACAAAATTTAATTAATATGTTATTATATAATCATTATGTATGTGTCCAGAATCTATCGGGAGCATAAACATAAGAAATACCTGACCGTGCTTATTCAAAAAAGTGTCCGCCAAGGGAAAAAGGTTATTCACCAGACCTTAGCCAATATCACCAAATGGCCTGAACAGGTGATAGAGGCAATTGAATTTGCCCTTAAAGGCGGAAATGTTAAAGAACTCCAGGAGATAAACGGTTTTATTGAGAAGCAAGGCAAAGCCTATGGAGCTTTAAAGGTTATAGTTGAGATAGCTAAGCGGTTAGGGATTAGGGAAGTATTAGGCAGAGGTAAAACAGGGATACTGACAATGATAATGATAGCAGGTATGATAATCACGCAGAAGTCCAGATGGCACATAGCTAATTATTGGGTAAAGGATGAGGCGATAGAAGAGGTATTAGGATTCAAGGAAAGGTTTGACGAGGACGATTTATATGAGACGCTTGCCTGGTTAAGCAAGAATCAAGGGAAGATTGAAGACAAACTTTGGCAGAGAAGGATAAAAGAAAGGCCTGAAGAATTAAACTCACTTTTTCTATATGATGTGACGAAAGAATATGTGGAAGGGGAGCAGAACGAGCTGGCAGAATATGGGAGGATGGCTGGTGGTGTTAAAGGGAAGAAGGTAATAGCGATAGGGTTGTTGACAGATAAGGATGGAGATCCATTAACAGTGGAGGTATTTAAAGGGAATACAAGTGATCATAAGACTGTGATTGAGCAGTTAAAGAAGATAAGGGAGCATTATGGGACTAAACGGATAGTATTTGTAGGGGATAGAGGGATGTTAAAATCACAACAGATAGAAGAGATAACCAAAGAGCCTGATAGATGGAATTATATAACGGCGATAACCAAACCGCAGATAGAAGGACTGATAAACGATGAGATAATCCAGCTTGATATGTTTGATAATAGCTTATGCGAGGTAGAGAATGAAGGGATACGTTACATACTGCGTAAGAATCCTATGAGAGCAGAAGAGATAAGGAGGAATCTTGAGGAAAGGATTAAATATATAGAAAAGGTAGTAGGGGCAAAGAATGAATATTTGGACAAGCATAAGAAGGCGAAGAGAGAGATAGCCCAAAAGAATCTTAATGCAGAGATTGAGAAGAGGCAATTATCAAAGATAATTACGCTTGAATACGATCAAGGATTCAGGGTTAAGATTAATGAGGGAGCCAAAGAGGAAGTTTTAAGATTAGCCGGATGTTATGTGATAAAGACTGATGTGCCGAAAAAAGATTTAAGCAAAGAAGATGCCCATGCCCGCTACAAAGATTTAACAAAGGTCGAACATGCATTTGAGATAATAAAAACTGGGTTATTGAGGATACATCCTATTCATGTCCGAAAAGAAGAAAGCGTGCGAGGGCATGTATTTGTTTGTATGCTGGCGTATAAAATCACACATTATATTGAAAGCAAGCTAAAAGATTCAGGTTATCCGTTAAGATATATAATCGAAACATTAGATAAAATCCAATATCGTGAGCTAATATTCAAATCCCATACCCTAAAGAAATTGCCAGATATTCTATCAGAGGATCAAACCGCTATCTTAAACGGATTAGGGATTAAAACCCCCTTTCAATTGTAGATAGGAATTATAAAAAAGAGATATCGCTATATCTTATTGAAAATCA
>JBFMDZ010000282.1 GCA_040753555.1 bacterium | reverse complement strand
TTCTTGTTTTTTTTATTTCATTTGGGGTTTATTTGCATACCTTAACGCCAACTGTTGGGTTTCATGATTCTGGTGAGCTAATAACCTGTACCTGGACATTAGGCATTGCCCATCCTCCGGGCTATCCCCTCTATACCTTGCTGGGTAAGGTTTTTATAACCCTAATTCCTATTGGAAATATTGCCTATAGGATGAATATGGAATCAGCTTTATTTGCCTCATTGGCTTGTATGATGGTTTATTTCATTACCTTAAAACTGAGCACCAGAGCACCAGAGCACCAGAGCACCAGAATAATTCCTTCCATTGTGGCAAGTCTAATCCTTGCTTTTTCCTTAACCTTCTGGGAACAGGCTGTAATTGCTGAGAAATACACCCTAAATGCCCTTTTTGCCACCTTAATTATTTTCATCTTACTTAAATGGCAAGACTCCCGACTCAAGACTCCAGACTCCAAACTTCTTTATTTGTTTTCCTTTATCTTAGGCCTATCCTTCACCCACCACTTCCAAACCATCTACCTTGTGCCAGCAAGTGTATTCTTTATCATTGCTACATTGATAAAAAATAGAGGAAGAACCAAAAAGAAACCGCAGCTAACTCCTATTTTCTATTTTCTATTTTCTATTTTCTTCTTCCTTTTGCCCCTTACCCTGTGGCTTTATTTGCCATTGAGGGCAAGCCAAGACCCTGTGCTTAATTGGGGGGATCCGGATACCTTAAATAAATTTATTGAACATATTAGTGTTGTAAGTTATAAAGAAACTTATTTCATCTCATCTTCTAAAATCCTCTTTAATAATCTAAAATCCCACCTTCAATTTTTTCACCATCAATTTAGCTTTCTGATCTTATTTGGAATCATTGGCTTCTTTATTCTTTTATGGAAAAGAATGGTAATCTTTCTATTTTTAGCTCTGATTGCTTCTGTTAATATATTTTTTTCTATCCACTATACAATCTATAATATTCAAGATTATTATATTCCTTTATTTATCCTTTCGTCGATCTTTATTGGATTTGGATTTCTTGAACTACTCAACTTATTTAAATTAAAAATAGTTCTGTATTTTATGGCATTTATTTTATTCATTTGCCCAACATTTCTATTCAAAAGCCATTATTATTACAACAATAAAAGAAAGTATTACTTTTTCTATGATTATGGAAGAAATATCTTAAAAACAGTGGAGAAAAATGCTGTTATATTTACCTACAATGATGAAAACATTTTTCCTGTTTGGTACCTTGAATATGTAGAAGGAATGGATTATGCTTTTCTTATCAATTATGCCTTTTTACTTCCTGATTGGTATCCAGAACAGATTAAAGAGAGAAAACCTGATTTAAGATTTATGTATAAGCCTTATGGAGATTTAAAGGATATAAGAAAAGAGGACGGAAAAAGGATTGTTTTAAATAGATTTCTTGATATTGTAAATAACAATTTTTCATCTGTTCCTATTTATATGCCATATTATAGGCAGTTCTATGACCTCCTAAAGGATAAATATCTTATGCTTCCAGAGGGAATCTTTTATAGAGTGGTTGATAAGACAATCTCTGATGATAAAATCTGTAGACTCATTAGTAAAAACAGAATATTTCCTGCAAGGTATCTGAATAATAAGAAAGACATATTTAAAGATAAGAGGGTAATAATTAGTATAATCGAGCAGGGCTATCTATTTACCTATATAGATCGTGGTGATTTATACTTTAAGATGAGAATATATGAGGAGGCTGAATGTGAGTATAGAAAAGCTTTGACTATAGACTCTAATTCTAAAGAAGCCCTTTATGGCCTGGGTATTATATATTTTAATAAAGGGTTATATAAAAAGGCATATTTTAATTTCACCCAAGCCTTAAAGATTGATCCAAACAATGCCTATGTTAAACAGATGCTTGAGGAATGCCAAAAGAAAATCGTTGACAAGAATTGAATGGGTTGTTATTCTTTTCAAGATGTTTTTAGGGAAGAAATAAGTTTAAAAATTTTTCTTGCAAAATTTTTATAAATATGTTATACTTAAAATTAGATTTAAATTACGATGAAAAATTTAGAAAATTATAAAATGAGGGGGGTTAAATCTAACCACCCTAAAAGGTTTTTATATAAATTTAAAAGCAGGCCAATTAAAGCCTGCTTTTTTTGTCTTAAAGGAATGAAATATATGTTAGCTAACGATACGTTGTGTTGTAATATTCTTTTCATCTTTTAGGTATTGAGCAGGAGTTTTATACCCCAAACTCCTAAGCCTTTTATTTTGATTATAGTCATCAACAAACTCTAATAGCTTAC
>JBFMDZ010000281.1 GCA_040753555.1 bacterium | reverse complement strand
CCTGGGGCCAACACATCATACAACCGAAGATATTGCTCTGATGCGCACACTTCCTAATATGACAATTTTTTCTCCAATAGACCCATTGGAGACTAAGAAAGCAACAATAGAGGCTGCACGGATTAAAGGCCCTGTGTATTTGCGTCTAGCAACAGACAGAAGCCCTGAGATTTATAAAGAAGACTATGAATTTAAAACAGGATGTGCTATTGTCTTAAGAGAGGGTAAAAATATTGCCATTATTTCTACTGGTGGCATAGTTTATGAGGTTCTCAAGGCAGTAGATGAGCTAGAAAGCTTAAAGATTTCTGTTAGGCTAATAAACATTCATACCATAAAACCAATTGATAAAGAAATAATTCTTAAGGCAGCATCTGATATAGGTGCTATTCTTACTGTTGAAGAACATACAGTTATTGGTGGCTTAGGAAGTGCTGTTAGTGAGGTATTACTTGAGAATAATAGTATGCCTATTAAATTTAAACGATTGGGCTTAAATGGAATCTTTGCAGAAGGATATGGGTCTTACGAGGAGATGAAGGAAATGAATGGGCTTTCTAAAAGAGATATTGTGGAAGCTGTAAAAAATATGGTTAAAAATTAAGATGGGAAAATTATTAAATATTATAACGCCCTCGCACAAAAAAACAAAGAGGGATTATATTGGAAGAATGATGGATGAGAAGGCAAGATGTTCAAAGATAGCAAGGGAGTATGGTAAAGAATACTGGGATGGAGAAAGAAGATTTGGTTATGGAGGCTATAAATATGATGGAAGATGGAAGGATGTAGCAAAGAAACTTATTGAAAACTATAATCTTTTAGAAAATGCTCAAATATTAGATGTTGGGTGTGGAAAAGGCTTTCTTCTCTATGAGATTAAAATGCTTCTACCACATTGCAAGATAAATGGGTTTGATATATCAGAATATGCATTAGAGAATGCACAAGAAGATATAAAAGGTTATTTATTTAAACACAAAGCCCAAGATTACTATCCTTTTAAAGATAAAGAGTTTGATCTGGTTTTCTCTATAACCACCCTGCATAATCTCTATATAAATGAGCTAAAATCAGCCCTTAAAGAGATTGAAAGGGTTGGAAAGAATAAATATATTGTTGTAGAAAGCTATAGAAATGAAGAAGAATTATTTAATCTTCAATGCTGGGCATTAACCTGTGAAGCATTTTTTACTCCCCAGGAATGGATATGGCTCTTTGGGGAATTTGGCTACACGGGTGATTATGAGTTTATCTATTTTGAATAAAGAATAAAAAATGGGAAATTTATATACAAAGATGAAGATTTTTCACTTCAAAGAGAAGATAGATTCACTTCCTTCTTTTGTGGATAAGATAATGCCTCCAATCCATATAAGGATAAAACCAACAAATGTTTGTAATCATAATTGTTACTATTGTGCTTACAGGGTAGAAAATCTTCAGCTTGGGAAAGATATGAATAAACGAGATTATATCCCTTATGAAAAGATGGAGAAAATAATTGATGATATTGTTGATATGGAAGTGAAAGCTATTACATTCAGTGGTGGTGGAGAACCATTCTGTTATCCTTATTTATTAGAAAGCATCAAGAAACTATCTCAGAGCCCTGTTAAATTTGCAGCCTTAACCAATGGTTCAAAAATTAAAGGAGAATTGGCAGAGATATTTGCCCATTATGGAACATGGATTAGGGTTTCTATGGACGGGTGGGACAATAAGAGTTATGCATATTATAGGAAGGTTGGCAAGGATGAATTTACTAAGGTAATGAATAATATGAAAGATTTTAAAAAGCTTGAGGGAAGATGTTTCCTGGGGGTTAGCATAATGGTTGATAAAATAAATAAAAGCCATATCTATGAATTTATTAAGAAACTTAAAGACATTGGTGTAGATAGTATAAAGGTTTCTCCCTGCATAGTAAGTAATGATAGGGTAGAGAATAATATATATCATCAACCATTTTTTGAAGATGTAAAGGAACAGGTAAAAAAGGCAATAAGTGATTTTTCAGATGATGCATTTCAGATAAATGATGCATATCATGAATTGGATGAGACATTTACAAAAGACTACATCTGGTGTCCATATCTTCAGGTCCTGCCTGTGATTGGTGCTGATTGTAATATATATCCTTGCCAGGATAAAGCATATAACCTTGAAGAAGGGCTAATTGGTTCTATTAAGGATTGCAGATTTAAGGATTTTTGGTTAAAAGATAAGAATAAATTTTTTAAAATAAATCCTTCTTTACACTGCAATCACCATTGTGTAGCCAATGCTAAAAATAAGCTTATTT
>JBFMDZ010000280.1 GCA_040753555.1 bacterium | reverse complement strand
TATATTTAAGTAAATACAGGAAGGTAAAAACCTCAACCCAATGGATAGACCTTGAAATACCCAAACAAACACGAAAATTGATAGAAAATCTAAATTTACATATTACTTAAAAATCAGGAAGTTACGGCTTAAGACCAGAAGGTATTATTCCATCATTAAGAAGGGCTTATGAATTAAAGGTTAAAAAATAGTATCTATTCAGTTCTATTTTTGACAGGATGAACAGGATTGACAGGATTAAATTTATCTTGTTCATCATAAATTATAAGAACGATGAATATTCCGACAATTCCCTCGCCTTTCGCTTTACTTTAACCCTCTTTTCTCCAAAATTAATAATCAAACCAACATCCTCATAATGGCAGTCAAATAGTTCACCAATTGTAATTTATGGGCAATGGCAATCCGTCAAACGGACACAGGGTTATGATAATTTTTTTGATTAACCGGATAACCTGCTTATTTAACATCCTGTTCATCTTGTAAATCCTGTCTGAATAGTTACCAATTTTTTCATATTTGAATGCCATTTACTCTATTCTCCACAATTATTGATATTATACGGCAAAATTGCATATAACTACAACTCTAAATACATATGACAAACTGTATGTGTTTAGTTGTCCTATACTTAGGCACAAAGTAAATAAATCCTCATCCCCAAAGACAAATAAAATCCCAATGCCCAAATCCCAATGACAAATAAAATCCCAATGCCCAATGACAAATTCCATATTGGACATTTGGATTTGGAACTTGGACATTTGTTGGACATTGTGGCTTGGACATTGGACATTTTAGTTCGTGCTTTGGATTTAAAATTTAAGCTAAACATATACTTATTTTTAGTATCGTTTGATTCAATCTTTTCTGGCTCTTCACGGAATATAATGGGTAAATAATATTTAAGAATTAAGCCAGATTATCTTACAGAGTTATTAGGATGTCAAGGATTTTTTGTGCTGAGATATTTAAAATAAGGAAAGAGGGCGACATAGGGAAGGTAATATTATTCTTAAAATACAGAGAGAAAAAGATATATCTGTAGTGGATGTAAAAGGGTCTTAACAACATACTATGACTCCCGTATTCAGGAGGTTGCCATCTACATCTATGGAAGTATCCAACTGTTTTAGTATTTTAAGAAGAAAAGGGTTAACTGCCCTAATTGTGGAATAAAGACAGAAAGCTTAGAATTCTTGGAAAGATATGCTAGAATCACCAAAGAACTAGCCCATCAAACAAGTGAACTATGCAAGGTGATGACAATAGAGGATGTAGCAAACTTTGAGAATTTACATTGGCAAACAGTAAAGGAGATAGATAAAAGGGCAATAGAAAAGGCTCAAAGGAAAAGGGATTTATCTTAGGATAACAACATTAGGAATAGATGAGATTTCAGTTGGAAAGGGGCATAACTATTTGCATATGATAAGTAGCCTTGAAGGACCAAATGGTCCTGAAGTATTGTATGTAGGGGAAGGAAGAAAAGAGAAAGACCTATTGCCATTCTGGAGGTGGTTTGGTAAAAGAAGGGCAAAAAAGATAGCCTATGGGGTTATGGAGTGAGCAAAAGGGTTTGCCAACAGCTTCCGTGCTCATTGTCCCTTAATAAAGATTATCTATGACAAGTTTCATGTAATAAGACATCTCCTTAATGCCCTAAATGAGGTTCGTAAAGCAGAATTTAAAAAACAACAATCAGAAAGAATGAAAGGGCTTTTGTGTGGCAAGAAGTTTATCCTCCTTTCAAAGATGGCAAATCTTAAGAAAGAGGCAAGACAATCCCTTAAGGAATTGATTAGGGTTAACCATAGAATATCCAAGGCACATTTACTTAAAGAAACCTTTGGACAACTATGGTCATACATATATAAAGCCAGTGCCCTTAAGTTCTGGAAGAATTGGAAGGAATCTCTTAAATGGAGTAGACTAGAACCTTACAAGAAGTTTGCCAAGATGATAGATAAACACATCGATGGTATTATAGCTTACTGTGATAAGAAGGTCCCTCTTGGCTACATAGAAGGAACAAATCTTAAGGCAAGAAATATTATCAGAAGGGCTTATGGTTATAGGGATAAGGAGTATATGAAACTAAAGATTATTCAAGGATGTTCCTCTCTGGGTGTCTTTAAACCCTATCCATACCCTATCCACTATAATCCGGGATGAGCCATATTTATTGGCATTTTCAACCACATATTGTTCTTTAAAGAGAGAAAAAACCTTATCCATAGGATATTCTTGTGCTTCAAGGCTTGTCCCAATAACATATACCCCATAGAGCATCTGCTCTTTGCTCAAA
>JBFMDZ010000279.1 GCA_040753555.1 bacterium | reverse complement strand
ATTGGTTGATTTAATAAGCCACCAATTGAGGATAAATCAATAGTAACCGAGCCAACACCACTTAGAGAATCAACCACATAGGCTGAAATTGTTATATTCTGCCGTAGTGTTACTATGCTTGGAACCACCTTTGGATTGGTAATTAAAGGAGGGTCAGCATCTACACTAAATGTTCCCCTTTCTGGATATGTGGGGTTTCCTGCTTTATCAAGGGCTTGGAGGAATAGGGTATGGGTTCCCGAGGATAGGGGAGAAGGAGGGGTATAGGTAAGGCTTCCATTGATGAAGCTTGGGGTAACCTCTTGGTCATCAAGCTTTAAGGTAATTGAGCCAACCCCAGATTTGTCATCGGTGATATTACAAGAGATGGTTGGCTTTCCTCCCACTTGGCCTTGTGATGGCGTAAGGTTGGCAATGGTTGGGGGGTTATAGTCAGAGGTAATGTATGGCTTAAGGAAGACCTTCTCCATAACCTGGGCAAGGATTAAATCTTCAGGAGATGTAGGGTTGTTCTTGTGGTAGACAACCACCTCATCAAATATTTCATTAAGCCTGGTTTCATTTGTACAGGAGACCTCAACCTCATAATTTTCTTCTGAATCCTCTTTCTCTATGATAGAGAATAAATTTTCATCTGTTGCCTTCTCTACCACCTCAAACCATATCTTATCTGGATCATCCATGCCTCCTGTTTGAATTGATTTTGGTCTTGCGGTAACATTCAATAGTGGAACACCCGCTGTGCCATATTGGGAAGGAGGAAGATACCGAGTCCAATCCAGCCAGTTTCTGATGGAAAACCAGGACTCTGTATAATTAGCTAAGGCAGGTGTGCCATCATCACTATTTGGCCATTGGCTTTTGAAGGCCTCCAGGTTGCCTTTTAGAGTATCAATGGCTTTTCTTTTTAGACAGCGTATATTTTGGGCAAGGATAAGCTCTGCCCAGGCTATGGCGGAGAGCTTTATTGCTCCTATGGAGCATTCGGACTTTACCTCGCTGATAGCTTCTGTGGTTAAACTTCCATCCGTCCAATCTGGATATTGCCTTTTTAACTCAATCAGCCTCTTATTCACCAATGCCCTCCAGATAAGCTTGGGCTTTGTCCTAAGGCTTACCCTTGGAAATGGAAGGATGTCTATAGGAAGGCCACCCTCTGTAAGGTAGATATAATAATCCATATCCCATTCTATATTGTGGTGGTATTTCATTACCGGGTCTTTTTCTCCCTCAGGTAATGCCTCTGGCAATGAAAGAAATTTTGGATTATGAGCAACCCAATCAGAGGCAATATGGCTACCAAAGCCCCTCCAGATTCCCTCATCTCCTGTATATGAGCAGAGTTTTATAATATAGGCAAAGTTTTCCTTGTCATCGGAGAAGTTGTATACTTTACGTGGATCATCTTCAGGTTTAGGACTTAATATTTTAATAGGAAGGGGTGAATGTGCCCTATTTCCCCATTCCTTTTCATATAATATCCCCTTGCCCACCCAGAATAGGTCAGGAGCCATGCTATTTCTGCAAAATACCTCATCTGCGCCTATTGACTGCCTTTTAGAAAGCCAATAGTGGGTTATTGGTCCCCAGCAAAACCCTATCTTTGCTAAAGCTAAGCTTAAAAGCAATATCTTCTTCATTTTATCATTTCCTCCTTTTTATGACTCATCTTTTCAATGAGCATCTTTTGCCAACCTGATTTTGTAAAAACAAAATCTCTATCTCCTTTATAATAGCTTATGTATAGAATACAAGCAGGACCATCCCACATTGAAAATCTTTTATATCCCATAATAGAATAACCAAAACTTACATTTAACTCCTTTCCCTCAAAATGAGCATAGACAGGCATATTAAACATCTTAAATATATGCCACTTATAGCTTGGATTTGGATTTTCCCATTCCCTCTCAGGCTTTATTTTCTCCTCATAGGTAAGCTTGTAGTCATCAATTACAGTCTTTCGGTTGATTTTGATGGGTTGGGAATATCCCAATGGTTTAATCTCAAATCGAAGTTGAGATATACGTTCATTTTTTGAAAATTTAGGTATATATATATATAGCATTTTACCATATTCGCTGTCTACTAAATCTACCTTAACTCCTTGGTGGGTGCCAATCTTTTTCTGATAATAAACAAGATCCTCCCTCAACCACTTCAAATACCTCATATCCGGCTTCCCTTTGTAATGGGGAAAGGGAAGATAAAGGGTTATCTCCCTTGCATCATCAGATTGAACAATAATTGTATAGTCTGTATCAAACTCTTTTGGTGGGCCTTCTGTTGGTCCAAATATAAAGAAACACCCTCCACAGCTTAGTAAGA
>JBFMDZ010000278.1 GCA_040753555.1 bacterium | reverse complement strand
TTATCCTCACCTTTGTTTTTTTTCCATTTGCTAAAAACTTAATGAGATTTTGGGCATAATCCTTAACCACACTATTCTCCATTCTCTTAATGATAAAAAGATTTTGCATTTTTGTCAAGTAAGCGATTAGAAGAAAAATTTTTCTAAAGAAAATAAAAGAAAATGCCGATATATTATAGAAGAGGAAGAATATCGCTGTTTCTTGACAAAAATAGCAGATTTATTCTACACTAAAGGTATATGAAGATATTTTTGGCTGAAGAGAAAAACAGCATTGATGTAACTATGGCCATTTTAAAAAAGAGGGGTGATGAGGTAGAATTTGTAACAGACGGTGTATCCTGCCTTGAAAAGATATCAGTTGTCCATCCAAATCTCCTTATTCTAAATGCATTCCTTCCTGAGCTGGATGGTCATCAGCTTTGCTATCTTTTAAGGGGCGATGAAAAATATTCAAATATACCAATAATCCTTATGGAGCCTGCTGACAAAAAGGTATTTATTGATGCAAGCCTAAATATAGAAGGAAGGATAAAAAAACCCCTGAAGGAAGAAGAGCTTTTTCTTTTAATTGATGAACTTGCAAAGAAAAAGATAGGCATAAGCGAAAAAGCACAAATTGAGGTAGAGAAGCTTGAAAAAAAGCTTCAGGAAAAAGAAAAAGAAATACAGGAGATTAAATCTTCTATGGAGAGGTTTAAAATTTCAAAAGATGCTTTAGTCCAGGTAAATGCCCTTTTGAATAAACAGATACAAGAGATTACCTTTAGTCAAAAAATAGAACAGGCACTATCATTTTCATTTATGGATACTGCTCAAACGAATGATACATTTTTTGATATAATGAAGGAGGCAATTCCCATTGAGGGTAATTTTTGTATTGTCTGGGATGGTAAAGAGGGAAATCTTTATACCAAAGCGAATATTCTTCTTTCTGAAGGGTTTTATGATGATCTTTATAAGGCTGTATTAGATGTTTTTCCTTCCCTTGAAAGGGAAAATGTAAAGGTATCAAAAGGGGGTATGTTTACAAGCGCAGAAAAGGCAAAATCATACTTCTTTCTTGTCTCTATTTTACCCTTAAATGAAAAAACAATAATATTGGGTGTATCAAGTGAAAAGCCTTTTGATGCAAAGGAAAAGGAGCTTTTTGAAAAGATAGCAAAGCATGCAAAGCTCGGTTTTTCCCATGCTATATTCTTTGAAGAGCTTGAGAGGACATTTTTTAACACAATGACCTCTCTCATTGAAACAATGGAGGGAAAGCAAAAATACCAAGCAGGTCATTCAGGAAGGGTTGCTATTTATGCTAAGTCTGTATGTGAAACACTTGGCCTTTCAAAGGACGATACAGACCTTATCTGTGATGCCGCCCTACTCCATGATATAGGAAAGATGACAGTTCCAGATGAGATTTTAAATAAACAGGGGAAGCTATCAAAGGAGGAATTTGCTATGATTCAGCTCCATCCTACGGTAGGAGAGGATATCCTTCGCTCATTCAAGACATTCCAGAATATGCTTCCCATTATTTGCTATCACCATGAAAAATTCGGAGGCGGTGGCTATGGAAAGCTAAAGGGCGAGCAGATTCCATTGGGTGCAAGAATTTTGGCTGTCTGTGATGCCTTTGACGCTATGCTTTCTGACAGGCCATATAGAAAGGCAATGTCTCCAGATGCAGCCCTTGCAGAGCTAAAAGAGGGTGTTGGAAGCCAATTTGATCCTACTATAGTTAAGGCATTCCTCAAAGGCTGGCTTGAAAACAAAATAAAGGTTGCAGCGTATGTGTAAAATAATATACCAATGACCCTTGAGCCATTAATTTTCCATTTTCCGCTCTTATTTACAATAGGAATTGAATTTCCAAAAAAAATCTAAAGTTTAACCCTCTTAAAAACCGATATATATAATAGATAGAATGATAGAAGATATTTTAAGAAGACAAAATCAAGTTTTTCTCCAAAACAATTGGCTCTTTAGTCCTTCTTAAGATAAGTCCTTGATAAGATGAATATTGCAGAGATTATTGACCGTATCTGCCCGGCTGATAAACAACAGATAGTAAGCTATAGGAAAGGCAATAGAGGTTCTTGTTTGTAATCGTCTCCTTTCGTCTTAAACCACTTTACCTTAGTAGAAGAATGGGCTGAATATGCTCCTATTAAAGAGGTTTATGGTATAGACTAATTTTTACTTAATGACCTGCATTCAACAGCAAAATTCATAACATATTGATATTATTACACTTAATTTTTGAGATTGTCACTACATATTGATTGATTTCTCTATTTCACTTCCCTAATTATCCTGGGTGGAGATTTTACCTT
>JBFMDZ010000277.1 GCA_040753555.1 bacterium | reverse complement strand
GAAAAAAACTTAATTTTATCTTCTGAAATAGTCTGCACATTCTTTATATCGGTTTTTAAAGCAAAAAACTTGAGAATTTTTTAGTCTTATGTTAATCTATTATTAAGGTAGCGGAAAATGGGAACTTAAGTATAACCCAAAAATTCCCTTTTGTCAAAAAATCTTAAGGCTATTTCACCCTCACCACAAAGGAGAGGCTTCCCTCGCTTTGAGGTAAGAGCTCAGGGATAATCCATCTTATCTTGGTTGCTTTGTTGCTAAAGGTAGATTGCCAATTGTTATCATACCAATAACTGACTCCCGACTCCTGACTCTTAACTTCTGACTCTAACAGTGTTTTTTCTGGCAAAACCTCAATAATCACCACATCGTTTGCTGTGGCAGAACCAATATTCTTGTAAGTAATCGTATAGGTTAGGGTTCCCCCTAAGGTAATCGTTGATTTATCAACCCTTTTTTCTAGGGTAATTGAGGGAGAGCCAGGGGTTAGAGATAAACATTCGAAAGCACCAATATCATAACCACCTAATTGTGGTCGTGTTACACCATCATAATCAAATAAAGATACAAAAGTACCAGTACCATTATTAAAAGCAGGTGAAACACCTGTAATATGAAAATTACCTGCATCTTTATCTATATAACCTGGGTCGTCTATTATGTAGTTTGTTCCCCATGATTTATCGTATCCATCAGCCCATGTGTTGTGGTTTGTCCCGCCATATCGATAATAGAGATTATGTGTTAACGTTACTCTTCCTGGGGCGTCTGTTGAGACCAGCTTCTGGAAATAAAATGATTCGTAGGTAGTGCCAGCAATAATGTTGTTTGCGATGACAAGATTCACGATATGGTCTTTATCCGGAAATATCCTGAAAGGACCGCCTTCAGCAACATAGATGCTGTTTGAATAGATAGAAACGTTTATGAAATCTCTGTTATAAAGTGAATCTATTGGACGCCAATAGGTATGTCCTGCAAGGTGTATTATATGTATGAGGTTGTTGTAAACCTGGATGTTTTCTACAGAGCCGCCGTCTAATTCTGCTGGTCCTATGATTATCCCATCGCCCCCATACCCTGTGATATAATTACTATAAACAGATATATTTTGGTTTTTGCGACTCATCCCATCAACATAAATACCTACATGATGATAGTCCCATTGAAAATTCCCTGGAGCAAGAGATGTGTTAATTATGTTGTGATGAATACTTCCATGACTACTACCACTTTTTACATCAATACCCTCCTTTCCATAGGAACTCAGAGTGTTATGATGAATATTGAAACCTTGTACATTGCAAAATGAAATAGCCTCTTGTGGACTAACAGTTGGTGGGTTTTGGTAACTATATCCATTGTTCACATCATAAACAGTGTTATGATCAAATTCAACACGTCTTACATATTGTATAGGTTCATTAGATTGGTGGCCGCTGAGAGCAAAAATACCAGAGGACTCACAATCATGGATGATACAGTGGTCTATCCGAATATCTGTTACTTCATCACCATGCCATCTAGCCCATAAAAAAATACCGTGGTCTTTTGTAGACTTGAGTTCCAGCCCACTTATCCGAATAAAGCTAGAGCTACCTCTAATCTCGAAAATGCCACTATACTGTACCGGAAAAGTGGAGGCGTCAACAATGACCTTCTCGTTGTTATAGGGCCTGAAGGTTATCCAGGCGTCTGCTCTTCCTTGTAAATTTTCAATAGTGACCTTTTCATAATATGTTCCTCCACGGATGTATATTGTATCTCCAGAAGCAACCATCTCTGCCGCATGCTGGATTGTTCTCCAGGGACTATCAAAATTTCCAGGATTGCTGTCATTCCCTGTCGTCGCAACATAATATTCTGCTCCGAATGCCGTAACCGGAATTAACAGAAACAAAAAACTTATGTAAAACAACATCATTCTCATCATTCTCAAACCCTGTCTTTATATCAAAAACCCAACCCTAGCTTGCTTATCAAACTAAGGACTGTTAAAGAAACAATCAATCTTTTCATTTTATAGTGCCTCTCATAAATCTTTGCACAAAATTGTAATAAGTTAAAAGTCAAAATCTGTATTGTGAGCTATTTTATTTTGCATTTTCATCAAAAGTTATTGCAATAATCTACTATAATCAAAGTATAACACAAAAATTCCCTTTTGTCAAAAAATCTTGCAAAATTACAAGGCTTTATTGTAAAATATCGTATGTGTTTAGGTAGACGAGAAGAAGAAAGGAAGTTAAAATGAAAGAAAGCACGAAATCCGAAGCACGAAGCACGAAACAATATCTAAATTCAAAATTCTAAACATTAGAGTTTTCAGAATGGTTT
>JBFMDZ010000276.1 GCA_040753555.1 bacterium | reverse complement strand
AAAAAACAAAGAAGAAAAAACCAAAGGGAAAGGCAAAAATCACTATAAATATAGAAGGATAGAGAAGATAAAAGAAAAAAATGATGATTTTTAATGTGTTTAAGTTTTTACCGAGAATTACTACTTTAGAGTGGTTAGGTTTAACCCCCTCATTATTTTACACTTTTTCATCTTGAAAAAAGGATAATTATTTCGGCGTCTTCTTGTCAAGAACTTTTTTGCATTCTTCAAGGTATCTTTTTGCTTGGTTGTTTTGAAGGTCAATTTGCAGTACTTTCTGAAACTCATTGATTGCTCTTTCAAAATTGTCGCTATAAAAATAGACTGAACCTAATATAAAATGTGCCTCTTGGGAAGAAGAATTGAATTTTACTAATTTTTCAGCTCTTTTAATTACCTCCTCTTTGCAATTCTTCCTTCCGAAAAGAAAGATTCTTCCTCCTCTTGGTTCATCAGTAAACAATACCCGAAATCCCTGATTCTTTAAAAACCTATCCAGTTCTTTTTCAATTTCTTCGCCCGACCCCCAAGTCTGAACCCAACCTTCCTTTACACCATAAGTATTTATAACCACATAATCTGCCTTCTCATAGGAGGGAAAAAGATAGAAAAAAGTTTTTCTTTGAGAGAAGTGAGCAACTATGTTATCAACTACAGAAATAGTTCTTTCATTTGGGACTATCTTTTTTAATGTTTCAAACAAGTTTCCTTTTCTCTTTATCTTGCAATATTCCTTAAGCTTCTCTTTGGAAATAGATAAAATTACTTGATGGTTATCTGGATTATAAGATGCAGGATTATAACAACGATCAGTGATTGGAGTTAGTAGTTTCATCCCAAAAAAGTAGTTTGAAAGAAAGGCTATGATTAAGATGTAAATAGAGAGACTAAAAGCAAGATGGGGCCATCTCTTTAACAAAATGAAACATCCATAGCCGGCAGAGATTATAGCAAAAGGTAAAATGGGAGCAGAATACTGCCAACCAAGAAGGAATTGATATGGAAAGATGGATAAGAAATGCAAAATAATCTCAGGAAGGCTGATTAAGATTACAGGGCTAAAGATAGAAAGAAGGCCAAGAGGAAGGATAAGCAAAATAATTGTAGCAAGCTTTTCATTGGCTAGAAAGAAAAGTACCTCTGATATATTTTGAGGGTTAAAGATAAGGTTTTTGATAATTTCAGATGGGCTTTTTCCAAGGTTAAATCTTCCAAAATGCTTGTAGGTTGAGTCTACCATTGTGGTTGCTGTTTCTTTTTTGATATAAGGCATTAGAATAGATACAGAGATGTATACCCAAAATATTCCAATGATAAATGTAATAATGCCAATCTTTTTATTTATCTTAAAAAAGGAATAGATACCAAGGGCTGTGGTTATTAAAGAAACATCCTCCTTGACCATTAAGGAGAAAAAGAGAAAGATAAAGTAAAACCACCAAATTCTTCTTTGTAGAAAATAGAATGTAAATAGGAGAAAGAATGGGGCAAGGCAGATTTCGTGGAATTCAAAAAGGTTTACCCTTGAGATAAATGGATGGAAAAGATAGGCAAAGGAGAATGATAAACTCAATAGATTATGCTTTAATTTATCCTTTGCAATAAGAAATATAGGGATTGCTCCTATTCCAAGAAATAGGCTTTGTAAGATTAAGAGCATCCTTGGGTCTTGCCAGATAAAATAAAATGGTGCAAGGATAAGAAGCATAGGTGAGAAATGCTCACCAAGGAAGTTATAGCCCAATGTTACAGAAGTATTAAGAATTCTTCCCTCTATTGTATTCCATATCGCCTCATCAAATACAGCTAAATCATGATGGCCGGTATGAAAAGCATTGTATTGAATAATGGAAAGATAGGAATAAACAGCAATATAAATGGATGTTAAGAAAAGAAGGATAAGCCAAGTTGCAATCTTTGGAATGTCTTTGTTTAAATTGAGCAATTGGGCATTAAGAAAGACAAATGTGCTTATCAAAAAGATAAGAAAAAAGACCTTCCAGATAGAGAAGGGAAGGCTTTTATAAAGAAGAAATCCAATAATTAGTAAGACATTACCCAGAATAACAAGTACTATTCTCTTTTTATCTTTCATCCCTTTTGCTTTATCCCCTTTCCTTTTCACAATCTCAATTATATCCTGTCTTTATTCAAAAGTCAATCGTTAAGCTATGCAAATAAACCCCAAAAGACACAAACAAAACAAGAAGCCCAAATATGTAATCCTTTGTCTTAAATGGCTCTTTATTTTTTACCATACCATTCTTAATCCATTTAACCCCACTAGGTAATCCTCATACTCTAAGTTTGTAGAAACTCCGTATTCCTTAAATATATC
>JBFMDZ010000275.1 GCA_040753555.1 bacterium | reverse complement strand
AACAATTGATGTAGGCTTTAGAAAGAAAGGACAATACACAAAGGCAAAAGAGGGCTCTGCAATATTCTTTGATGGAAAGAATAACAATAAAGAACCCTTATCCTCTGGTCTTTACTTCTACAAGCTTAATGCTGGAAAATTCTCTGACACAAGGGCTTTTGTGATTGGAAGATAAGGTATAAGATTTGACAAATCTATAAGCCTTATAATAGACTATAGACCATAGAAGATAAAGGCACAGAAGGCATAAAGTTTTATAAGGTTTAAGGAAGGAGGAAGTATATTGGGTAAATTAAAGGAGCTATTAGAAAAGCAAGCCTTTGTTGTAACAGCTGAATGTGGGCCACCAAAGGGAGCGGATAAAAGCGTTATAGAAAAAAAGGCAGGCTTGCTTAAGGGCTATGTTGATGCTGTAAATGTTACAGACAACCAGACATCCATTGTCAGAATGTCAAGCATTGCCTCCTCTCATATTTTAAAGGAATTAGGGATTGAGTCTATTATGCAGATGACAACAAGGGATAGAAATAGAATTGCCATACAATCAGATATATTTGGTGCCTATGCCTTAGGTATTGAAAATATCTTATGCCTCTCTGGAGACCACCAGAAATTTGGAAATCATCCACAAGCAAGGAATGTCTTTGACCTTGACTCTATTCAGCTAATTCAGACAGTTAAGATGATGCGTGATGAAGGCAAGGTTTTGGGAGGGGATAGCATAGAGGGAATTCCAAAAATGTTTATTGGTGCGGTAGAAAACCCATTTGCAGACCCATTTGAGTTTAGAATAGCAAGGCTTGCAAAGAAAATAAAAGCAGGTGCAGAGTTTATCCAGACGCAATGTATATTTAATTTGGGAAAATTTAAAAGATTTATGGAAATGGTTTGTGAAAAAGGGGTTTCGGAAAAAGTCTATATCCTTGCTGGAATAACGCCTTTAAAGTCAGCTGGAATGGCAAATTACATAAAAAATAGCGTTGCTGGAATGGATGTTCCTGATGAAATAATTACAAGATTAAAAGGAGTTCCAAAGGAAAAACAGAAAGAGGAGGGAGTTAATATATGCGTTGAAACAATTGAGGAGATAAAAAATATCCCTGGTGTAGCTGGAATTCATATTATGGCAATAGAATGGGAGGAGATAGTCTCTGAAATTGTAAAGAAAGCAAACCTTGTGCGTTAATTGAATTATCCCGAACCCCCTCTATCCCAAATCCCGAAAATCAAATTTTCTCTGCCTCTTCAATAAGCATTATAGGAATATTGTCCCTTACTGAATACTTTAATCCACAAGCCTTGCAAAGGAGTTTATCCTCTTTTTCTAAATATTCAATATCTCCCTTGCACTTAGGGCAGGCTAATATATCCAAAAGCTCTTTATCAATCATATTTCACCTCCTTTATCTTTTCAACAACATCCTTTATGACATCTGGTGGTGTTGATGTTCCTCCTGTAATTCCAATTCTTTTCTTGTCATAAAATAAAGATTTATCAATATCTTCAAATTTCTCAATATGATATGTATTTGGATTTATATTTTTTGTAAGGAGAAAAAGCCTCTTTGTATTTGCACTATTCTTTCCACCAATCACAATAAACAGGTCTGATTTTTTTGCCAAAGATATAGATGACCTTTGAAGCCTTAAAACAGCCTTGCAAATTGTATTATAAACCTTAATACAAGAAACAGAATCTAAAAGGATGTTGATTAAAGTTTTAAAATCATCAAGGCTTTGGGTTGTTTGGGCAATCAATCCAACCTTTTTCTCTTTTATAGACATTGCCTCTATTGGTTTGCTTATTACAATTGCATCTTTGCAAAATCCGACAATTCCCTTTATTTCTGGATGGTTTTTGTCTCCAAGAATAACAACAGGATAGCCTTCATCATTAAGGCTCTTTGCAATGCGTTGAACCTTTGCAACAATTGGGCAGGTTCCATCAGCTATTATAAGACCCTTCTTTTTTGCCTTTATATAATCATCTGGACACACTCCATGTGAGCGAAATATAATAATTCCTCTATCTACCTCATCTATTGATGAGACAAGGGCTATCCCTTTTTCTTTAAGGTCTTCAATGACCTTTGTATTATGGATTAAAGGTCCAAGGCTAAATACAGGATAATTTTTCTTAGCGGATGATAAAGCAAGGGATATTGCCCTCCTTACCCCAGAGCAAAAACCTGCACCCTTTGCCACCTCAATTTTCATATACCCTTAAATTTATTTTGGATAGATTACTTCAATCTTTGAGCTTATTCCACCCCTTGGGTTGAATTCACCAATTACCTTTATTTGCTTTGGGCTTGTGGCTTTAACAATATCCTCTAAAATTCTATTTACAGC
>JBFMDZ010000274.1 GCA_040753555.1 bacterium | reverse complement strand
ATTCTATATAATATATCGGCATTTTTGAGAGGAAACCTTAAGAGGCTTTTTTTGCGAAAAATATTTTCTTATTTTCCAGGAAGGCTTGATAATATAGCCTTTATAACTTCACCGAGAATTGCTAAAACAACTGTCATTTCTGACAGGTGCTTTTAAACAAAAAGATAGTTTGCGATAATGATGTGGGTTAACCGATATTAATCAAGCCTTGTTCAAAGGCAACGGCAACAGCCTGCGTCCTATTTACTGCATCAAGCTTTTGCATAATATTGGAAAGATGAAAATTTACCGTCCTTTCACTAATGTTTAAAATTTTCGATATCTCCCAGGATGTCTTTCCTTCTTTTACCCAATTAATTACCTCTTTTTCTCTTTGTGAAAGAATCCCTTTTTTCTGCTTCTCTGAGATTGCCGGTATGAATGCCTGATGAAAATGGGGAACAATATGTTGGAAAATAGCCTCTGTTCGTTTATTATGCTCAATAGATTCCCCTGCTATGGAAAACAAAGTCCCATTGGAAAAATTTGTTAACCTATTTGACATTAAATACAAATCTTCTTTATCCGCAATAACTTTATGTTTTATCCCCTCAGGAATTACAACAGAAATGTGGGGTGCATACTGGATTTCTTTGTCTTTTAAGATACCCTTGCCAATACCACTAATAATTTCATGTAATTCCCACCTGTCTTCGTGGATATGCTCACTTATTTCATATCCGGCATCTATCCTTACCAAACTACAACTAAATTTGCTATTCGTTGACTCGGCTTTTATAAGATGTTTGAAAAAAACACCTTTAAAAGCTGGATGGGCATTCCATTGTAAAATCCCTATCTCTTGTTCTTTGTCAAGGCAAACAACCTTGCCTTTTTCAATTTTCCTGACAATTTCGCTTGTTACCATTTTTCACCTCCCTTTATTTTCTTGTTATACAATCTTTTACTTGCTTATCTCTTTCCCTTTTTTCATATTTTAATGATACTCTCTTGTATTATAAAGACCAAGCCATCTTTACAATATCGCCTCCGACAAAATCGGCAATCATATACCTTCCTGAGCCGGTTGTCCCACAGCCACAAACCTCAATGAATTCACCGATTTCCTTTCCAATCTCATCCAGCCCCTGACAAACCGCCTCAATTGGCCTGCTTGCTGTGGCCAGGTATCTTCTTGCTACAACCTTCTTGTTTTTATCAATGGCAACAACATTTGTTGATACAGATTATAAAAACTAAAAACTTAAAACTAAAAACCACAGCCTACGGCACAAATCGTATTGGTTGAGAAATCTAGGATTGAGCCATCATCAGAAAGGTTAATCAGCTTGGAATCAGAACCTCCAATTTCTATAATTGTCCTTATCTCTTTGTTTAATTTAGAGGTTGCGATTGCTTGGCTGATAACCTCATTTATTGGAGAAATTCCAAAAAATTCACAAATTCCCTTTATCCCTGTTCTAAGTAAAGCCAACCAATATATCATCTGGGAAGCCCTTTATTTTTTCAAGCAATAAAGGAAGGGGATTTCCCTTGTGCCTGATGTAATAATCCTCAAGGAGTTATTATTCTCATCCAAAAGGGCTGTCGTTAAACTTATTGAACCAATGTCAATGCCGAGTTTCATAGCTACAAAAGCTCAACAACCCCCTTTGTAAAATTGATTTTGAGCTCATAATCGCTCAATAACTTTATTCCAATCAGAATGTCCTTACCCCCTCCAATTAAAGCTATTACCTCCCTTGTCTTGCCGCACCATCTTAAAAAAATAGGGGCAATACTCACTTTTGTTATGCTTCCATCAGCAAGCATAATAGGTTCTACCCCTGATATCTCAAGATTGAGTTCCTCAGCAAATTTTACTGGTAGGTAGATTTCCTCTGTAAATCCGGTGTCAATAACACAAGAAAAATCCTTTCCTATTTTCTCAATATCAAATAGGGTTACCTCTACCCTTGGGGTTAGGGTCTCATCAAGGTATCCTCTCAAAAACCCTTCCTCCGTAGCATCGCTGCCGTCTCATACCCTATTTTTACAAGGTAAAAAAGCTTGTCCGGGTAATTCTCTTTTGCCTTCTTTAGTGTCTCCAAAGAGTTCTCTCCAATATATGCCTTCTCTGAGTCAGGTTCAATAGCCGCATATTTACCCTTTAGTTTCTCCTCAAGCCACTTCTTCTGAAACTTGTGATAAACTTCATCACCTTTCTTCATAACCTTTTCTAATTCTTTAGATCTTTGTCGAGTAGACATTTTCTATAACCTCCTATATGTTATTTTATGCCCCTCACAGAACCGTGCTTGTGGATTTCCGCAACGTGGCTCTTCAGCAATGCTTCCTCTATACGAGGACAGGGCATATGT
>JBFMDZ010000273.1 GCA_040753555.1 bacterium | reverse complement strand
GGACATTGGGATTTCATTTGTCATTGGGATTTGGACATTGGGATTTTTATTCTTTGGCTTCATTATTTTCCTTAACATTATCTAAACATATACATTCCTTATTTCCCTATAGGGTGAATAGTTACATTGATTTTTGGTATAATAGAAAGACTTGATGATATTCATCAAGATTTGAGAAAATAGCTAAAAGTATGGATGAGGCTATTTTGTAATCTCAAGGAATGCATCCTCAAGACTTTCCTTTTTTTGCAAATCTTTAAGGGACGATGGAGAGCCTTCTGCAACAATCCTTCCTTTATGAATAATAGAAACCTTATCTGAAAGCTCCTCTGCCAGAGAGAGCTGATGCGTTGAGAGGATAACAGCCGCTCCATCCTTTGTCCTTTCCTTCAATACCGCTTTTACAAGGTGTATGGATTTTGGGTCAAGTCCAACCATAGGTTCATCAATGACAATATATGATGGGTTATGAAGGAGCATTGCACAAAAGCATATCCTCTGTTTCATCCCATGGGAAAACTCCTCAATCAATGTATCCTTATAATCTGACATCTCAAATAGGGAAAGAAGATTTTCTCCATCATTATCTGCACCATATAAATCCTTGATAAAGCTTAAAAATTCTATTGGCGTTAGCTTATCATATAAAAATGGAATGTCTGGAATATAGCCCAATAGCCTCTTTGCAGCAATAGGCTCCTTGTTCACATCGTATCCACCTATTGTAACCCTTCCACCTGATGGTTTAAGCAAGCCCGTTATTAACTTTAGCGTTGTTGTCTTTCCCGCACCATTAGGACCTAATAGGCAGAAAAATTCTCCCCCTTTTATTTCAAGGCTTATATTATTAACAGCCTTTACATTTCCAAATGTTTTTGAAAGATTTTCTAGTTTAATCATAATCTAACACCTCCACATCTATATTCCCTATATATCCCAATAATCCAATCTGTTTTCCTATATCTCCCTCTATCAAAGGGATATGTATTGCATCCATAGGCGATTGATTGAATGTCGTATGCTCATTGCAATCACCCGTCTTGTTTTTTAAAACCTCAATTGCAGATGGAAGGCTAAACGCTGGCTTTTGGGAAAGGTTAGTATAAACCCATTCCATAAGCAAAATAGAGGCTTTTTGGCTATCTTTCTCTTTGCCTATTATTTTCCTTGCCTGTTCTATAATTCCTTTGTCATTTGATTGGACAAAGGCTGTTTCTTTTGTGAATTCGTATTATGTTTAGCTGTCATATTTTAAAACTTTGGCAAAAATTCATAATAAACATAAAATAACCCAATTAGCTTTTTAATGTCTATGGTTATAGTCTATTATAAGGCTTATAGATTTGTCAAATCGTAACACTTTTAGCCAACTGAGTGTTTTTTGACAACAAAATAATTGTATGTGTTTAGCTTTAATGGAACAAATGAAATCCGAAATTCGAAATCTTAAAACAAATTCAAATGACTAAAATTGAAAATTCAAAACAATAGTACATGTTTAGCAAGGGGTTCTCTAGTGATTAAGAAGGTGCTCGGCAAGGTATTTGGTGGTATCCTGATTTGTGACTTCTTTGGTGCATACGGAAAGATAGTGGCCTAGGCCAAACAGAGGTGTATTGTGCACTTGTTTGGTGAGTTAGAGAAAATAGCTCTCAAAAATAAGGGTCTTGATGGATTGCGTTTATGAAGAAGCTTAAGCGATTACTTAAGAGATGCTATGCGTCTTTCTGCCAAACAGAAAGAGATAGAACTTACTACCTATAAATCAAAGAGCGACAGACTATATCAGAGGCTTGCAATAATTTACAGTCAGGAATATAAAGATCCTGATTGTAATCGTATTGCTAAACGGCTCAAGAAATACAAAGACGAAATCTTTACCTTTGTAGCCCATCCTGAAGTGAGTGCTGACAACAACCATGCTGAAAGGCAAATAAGGCCAGCAGTAATTATGAGAAAGAACTCCTATTGTAACCGTTCCCAGCAAGGTGCTGATACTTAAGGCAATACTGATGTCAATATTCAGAACCCTGCATCTTCGCAAGATTGATCCCATTACTACAATAACCCATTCACTTTCTAAATGGATTGAAACAGGAAATATTGCTTCGTTGCCTGCTGTCTCACTTCAGATGGAAATAGTTACTTTTTATTTTTACAGGCATCCTTCTCTATCTTAACTGGTTTCTTGCCCTAATTTCTTTTTTATTCCTTATTATTTTAGGAATAATTATCTAGCAATTCTCGGTGAAGTTATAAAGGCTATATTATCAAGCCTTCCTGGAAAATAAGAAAATATTTTTCGCAAAAAAAGCCTCTTAAGGTTTCCTCTCAAAAATGCCGATATATTATATAGAATGCA
>JBFMDZ010000272.1 GCA_040753555.1 bacterium | reverse complement strand
CCCATTCTCCCCTTTTTCTGTGAAACGGAGAAATTTCTCCCCTTCTTAAGATTCTCCCTTTCTCCCCTTCTCCCTCTCTCCAATTCATCCATTCTCCGTTTCTCTCTGTAATGACTGAATAGTTACTTATGTTTTTGAATAGCATATCGTAAGTCATCTGTTATGCGAAGGTCGAACTCACTCCCAAATAACATCTATCATTCCTTTCTCTTTTATTTCTTTGTCAGTTGTTAAAATAGATAAACCCAGATATTTTGCCGATGCAACTATTAATCGGTCATGTAACTCTAAACCTTTAATTTTATCTGCCATTTCTACGATATCAAAATCTAAGTCAATAATCCTATAATTGTCCAAATCTTCTATTTTCTCTCTTGTTTTGGTTAAATTTAGTGGAATTTTGTTTCGTTCAGCTAAATACATAATTTCTATTATTGATACAATAGAAATCCAAATAATATTTTCACCTCCATCAGCCTTTTCTAGTATTTTCTTTGCCTCTCTACCAATATATCCATATTTTGCAAAATGTCTTATAATAGCCACCGTATCTGCTAAATATTCCATTTCTTTTCCCTCTCCAATAAAGACTCTCCAGCATATTTTCGAAGGCTTGAAATACCTTTTTCTACATCAATTTTTTCAAATCCCAATCCCTGCCAAATTCCTTCAAGCTTTTCAATTTTTCGTTTTCTGCTCTTTGAAATTCTTAACCAGATAAACTCAACAAAATCTTCAATTTCCTTAATTTTCCCATTTGGCATTCTTAATAGTTTTCTCTTAATCTGATTAACATTTTCCAATGATTTCATATCATCCTTCTTAATTATTAAACTTGCTTTTTGCCTTATTAAAAATAAACTAACATATTTTTCACTTTTTTTATAGTCTTATTATATCAGAAAATATATATTTTCATCAAGCTGTTGTTTTTCTAATGCAAAACATATATCTGTTGATACCATGACCTTCCTTTGGCATTATTTGAGACAGCAAGCCAATTGCAATTCTTTTGTTTGTTTTATAAAGCAAAAATAGTCCTAATGTAGAAAAGATAAGGATAGGTGTCCAAGAATAAAGGCCATGCCAAGATGAAAAAAGGAATTTAAGGATTTCGGGAGAAGTCCACTTCATAAAGTCACCCCCTTGTGGAATAAGGATAAATTCTCTATGAATTATCCTCCAGGCAATCAATTGTGGAAGAAAGGCAAAAAAGCTCCGATTAAAAAGAAAAGGTGGTTTATAAAAAGCTTATGAAACCTTGGAGGGGCAAAAAGAAGGATACTAAAAACAATATTTTGCCACCTTACAAGACAAACAAATCCAAAAGAAAGGCCCCACAAAAACCACCAAAGCTTTCCTTTTTTCTTTTCTTTCTCAATCCACATTAAAAGAAATAATGCTATTGCAAAACTATCTACAAGATGTGCATAAGTTGGCATCCAGTAAAAGACAAAGACAAATGGAGAAGCAAGAAAGATATTCAGAAGGGCTAGAAAACTATCTTCTGTTGAGAAAAACCTTTTTGAGACCCTAAAGGATAAAAATAGGGCAAGGAGTCCGTAAAAACAACTTCCTAATGAAATAATGGCTATATAGAGATAGGAATAACCATCTAATGGAAAAAATTCTTTTATTTTTAATAAAAAACCCAACAAAATATTACTAATTAAGCTTATAATATGAGCAAAAAGAAAGAATGGTATCCAGGCAATACCCACTCCCATAGCAAAGACATTTCCAACATAATTATCATGTGTTGGACGAAACCAAGGGGAATGAAAATTATAATAGTTTAGCTCATTAAGGAAAGAAAAGTTATGGTCCAGTATTAAAGATCGTACGTGTTTAGCTAAAGCTAAACAATTAAACAAAGCGATTTCTGGCTCTTTGATGAGGAAGCTTTAACACATATTAAGGAGCTAAACACATATGATTATTTCTTTGGGATTCTTTGTTTCTTTATTTCATTTTTAAATAGATATTATGTAGATGACAAATATGTAAAATCAGCCTGTGGAGTTGCTTATCTAGGGGTTCTAAAGGCTATTGATGAATATCTTCTAAAAAAGGGGCTTACAAAAATGATACTATCTATGAAGAATTGCATATCGCAGGCTATTATAGAGGAAATTTGCGTTCTGTAAATGTAGTAAAAGAAGCATTAAAAACAGCAAAAGACTTTATTGAGAAGATTGGGTAAATAAAAGTCCCATGTGTTTTTACCCACCAAGTTTTTAACTTGCCTTTTTGATTAACCGCGATATATAATGGGGTTTATGAAAAGGAAAAAATCAAAGCAAGCCATTCAGAATAAAAAAGGTTTTTGGATAATTATTTTAGGTAATGCCTTATTGATTTTTGGGTTTTTTCTTTATAAAAATATCCCTTTTTCTATTTGGAAGGTCTTTTTTCTTATCTTTTTAATAAGCACATTTGCCTTTTTTAATGCCCAATGGCTTAATTTAAACA
>JBFMDZ010000271.1 GCA_040753555.1 bacterium | reverse complement strand
TCTTACTAAGCTGTGGAGGGTGTTTCTTTATATTTGGACCAACAGAAGGCCCACCAAAAGAGTTTGATACAGACTATACAATTATTGTTCAATCTGATGATGCAAGGGAGATAACCCTTTATCTTCCTTTTCCCCATTACAAAGGGAAGCCGGATATGAGGTATTTGAAGTGGTTAAGGGAGAATCTTGACTACCACTTAAATCTTGCTAAACAAAGCTATGAAAGTGTTATGAGAGACCATAAAGAACATTGCAGAAGAAACAAGATATGGTATGAGGAACACAATAAAAGCAGAGAGGAATATGAAATGGCAATGAAACAGGATTATGGAGAGAAGGTTGAACCCTATAAAAAAAATCTAGGGTTTTACTCAAATATCAAAATGGATTTAATAAACACAGAATATGGCAAGATGCTATATATATATATACCTTATATTACAGAAAAAATGGATCCAATCTATCTTGAAGTTGGAGAACATTCCCAACCCATCAAAATCAACCACAAGACAGTGGTTGATGATTATAAGCTTACCGGGGAGGATAGGATAAAGCCTGAGAGGGAATGGAGAGGAGCAGCTCCAAGATATGATTGGCATATGTTTAAAAGGTTCAATATGCCTGTCTATGTTCAGTTTGAGGGAAAGAAGTTAGATGTAAGTTTTGGTTATTCTATTATGGGATATAAAAGATTTTCAATGTGGGATGGTCCTGCTTGCACTTTATACATAGGCTATTGTGGAGACTTTAAAGAAGATAAAGATTTTGTTTTTACAAAATCAGGTTGGCAGGAAATATCTTTAGAAAAAATGAGTTTAATAAAGGAGGAAGAAAGATGAAGAAGATATTGCTTTTAAGCTTAGCTTTAGCAAAGATAGGGTTTTGCTGGGGACCGATAACCCACTATTGGCTTTCTAAAGAGCAGTCAATAGGCCCAGATGAGGTATTTTGCAGAAATAGCATGGCTCCTGACCTATTTTGGGTGGGCAAGGGGATATTATATGAAAAGGAATGGGGAAATAGGGGACATTCTCCACTTCCTATTTCAAGGGATGATGATCAGGACTTAAAGAAGAAGAATTATCTCCTCTATGGCAATGACAAAGAAAACTTTGCCTATATTATAAAACTCTGCTCATATACAGGAGATGAGGGAATCTGGAGGGGTTTTGGTAGTCATATTGCCTCTGATTGGGTTGCTCATAATCCAAAATTTCTCTCATTGCCAGAGGCATTACCTAAAGGAGACAAGGACCCGGTAATGAAATACCACCACAATATAGAATGGGATATGGACTATTACCTTTATCTTACAAAGGGTGGTCTTCCCATAGACATCCTTCCATTACCAAGGGTAAGCCTTAAGACAAAGCCCAAGCTTATCTGGAGGGCATTGGTGAATAAGAGGCTGATTGAGTTAAAAAGGAAATCTCCAAATAAACCTGACTCAGACTTAAAAAATGAGGCTATTGGCTCAGCAACCTCTCAATGCCCCATAGGAGCAATAAAGCTCTCCGCCATAGCCTGGGCAGAGCTTATCCTTGCCCAAAATATACGCTGTCTAAAAAGAAAAGCCATTGATACTCTAACAGGTAGCCTGGAGGCATTCAAAAGCCAATGGCCAAATAGTGCTGATGGCAAACCCGCCTTAGCTAATTATACAGAGTCCTGGTTTTCCATCAGAAACTGGCTAGATTGGACTTGGTATCTTCCTCCTTCCCAATATGGCACAGCGGGTGTTCCGCCATTGAATGTTACCTCAAAGCCAGATTCAATTCAAACAGGAAGTATGGATGACCCAGATAAGATATGGTTTGAGGTGGTAGATAAGGCAAAGGATGAAAATTTATTCTCTATCATAGAGAGAGAGGATTCAGAAGGAAATTATGAGATTGAGGTCTCCTGTACAAATGAAACCAGGCTTAATGAAATATTTGATGAGGTGGTTGTCTACCACAAAACCAACCCCACCTCTGACTCTGACCTTGTCCTTGCCCAGGTTATGGAGAAGGTCTTCCTTAAGCCATACATTACCCCAGATTACAACCCTCCCACCATTGCCAACCTTACGCCATCACAAAATCAGGCAACCCAAGCAAAACCAACCATATCCGCCAATATCACCGATGACAAATCAGGGGTTGGCTCAATTACATTAAAGATTGATGACCAAGAGGTTTCTTTTAGCTTTTCTCCCCAAACCGGCAGGCTTTCCTATATCCCTTCCTCTCCTCTCTCCTCGGGAACACATACTCTATTCTTACAAGCCCTTGACAATGCAGGGAATCCTACATTTCCAGAAAGAGGGACATTTAGTGTAGATGCTGACCCTCCTTTAATTACCAATCCAAAGATGGTTCCAAGCATAGTAACACTACGGCAGAATATAACAATTTCAGCCTATGTGGTTGATTCTCTAAGTGGTGTTGGCTCGGTTACTATTGATTTATCCTCAATTGGTGGCTTATTAAATCAACCAAT
>JBFMDZ010000270.1 GCA_040753555.1 bacterium | reverse complement strand
TTAGAAAGCTGGATTTGTTGGATTTGGGTGTTGACCCTTCAATAGTAAAAGACGATGCAAAATTATACAAGACAACCCTTTATCCCAAAAAATCTATTCTAGGAGGCATACTTGGCATAAGAAGCGGGACTGTAATTGCCTATGGCCATTTGCTTAAGCCACCATATTATGTAGAGAGAAAGGACGAGGAGGTTTTTATTAACGGAATTCGGGTTCATCCTATTTTGAGCAATCCCAATTACAAAATTACTGTTGTTGTTACTGAGGAAGAACGCAAACGATACAAAGAGAAAAGAGAAATAGAGGGCAAAATAGGAAAAGCACTTAAGGAGTATTATTTAGAGGTCAAGGCTAAAGAAGGTAGAGAAGTTGCTAAGAAAAAATTGCTGGAATTTGCAAAAAGATTTGAGGATATAGAAAAAATAGAATGGGATAATGACATGCCAGAAAGTCCTTTTATTAAATGGAAACATGAGAAATATCCAACAGCAATAGATAATTTTGCTTATCCTAATCCCACAGAGGAAGAACGGAAAAAAGCAAAGGAAAGACGGAAAAAGGATAGCCTAGAGACAGCTATTAAATATAAGAAACGGTACGAAGAAGATTTAAAAGCCAATGGTGTCTGGGTATTTAATTATGGAGGAACCCCACAAACTTATCAAACTTATTCTTACTCTAACATTAAAGAATCTGTTATAAACATTATGGAAAACCTTAAATTAAGCAACAAGGAAAAGATAAAGGAGTTAATGCTTCTGTTTTGGAAGGATGATGATGCTGGAAAGTCAGTCTTTTATAACTATGACCCTAAAGAGTGGAAGGAATAAACAATGAAGAAGATTATTTTGGGCTTGCTTGTAAGTTTTTCTCTCTATGGCTTAGAGGTTCCTGATCCTCGCAAAGCATTTGTCTTTGCCCCTTGCAGATTTACACTGGGTAATGGTGGCGAAGATGAGATGGTTAAGATATTTGATAAACATCATCATAAGTACTACGACCCTGTCGTAAAAATTAACTCCCACTCAGATTTAGACCCAGAGGATGCAACCCTTGATGAATTTACAAAAGCCTTATCTAGTCCCTATGGAATATTCTTTGTGCATTCACATACATATTTAGTTGAAGCTTATCCTCCTACTGATGATGGTAAAGAAAAACGGGATGAAAAATTTAATAAGTATCTAAAGGAGGGATATACAAGAGAAGACATTCGTCCTGTCCAGGATGATCTGGAAACTCCAACATATTATGGAATTAGGGTAACAAGTCATTTTATTCAAACAAGAGCCCGTCATAAGGATAAATCTATTGTTTTTATAAATAGTTGTAATTCTTTTCCCCTTCTTGCCAATGTTTTTAATGCCAGAAACTTTTTAGGGCATCAAGACCTCTCCAATGTTTTAGAAAACCGCCAAGATACCGAAAACCTCTTTTACAACATGGGTGGATTAAAGGATGATGTGGATGGTGAGAAAAACAATGACACTATACACTATGTTTTTGCCTATGCTAATAGCGTTAATCCAAATTTACAAGCCCAACTTAATGGTCCAACAATGCGGTTATACCTTGCCCCTAAAATCCTTAAGGTTGAGGTAAATAGGGAGGTAGGAATAGACAAGGAAGAAATCTATACCTACAAATATCCTGATCTAACCTATCCCTTTATTGATTTTCCCTACCCCGGAGACCTCTCTGGTTGTCAAAAGAAGCCTGCCAAGGCTGGAAGATTAAGGGTAAAGATAAGGTTTTCTGAAGGGATGCATCCAGCAGGAGCTAAAGTTTGGTTAAAACCTCCAGGTAGTATAGACTGCGTTGAGGTTACCCACGAATTCTGGCTGAAGAGTTTATATGACAATGACACCTGGGATGGTTATATAGACATTCCTTCTAATCAGGGTGATAAATGGGATGGACTTATAACTGTAATTGTAAAGGCGTATGATAATTTTACAGAAGATGATAGTTCTCAAAGCCCTGATGGAGAATTAGATACAAATGGTGATGGAATCTATGATGGCAGAGATTTGCGTAGGGGCACGAAGGATAACGATGATGTCATTTATGGAATAGAGACCTGCCACCAATTCCAAATAGACACCACCCCACCCAAGATAAAGAAATCACAAATCCTTAAGGGAGATAAGAATAACCAGGGGAATATAATAAATTACTTGGTTGTCTATTCAAAGGATTATGAAACAAATGAGACAATTGCCGATCCATTTATTGGAGAGGGAAACCTTTTTGTTGAGCTTACCTTTGATGAAGAAATGGATACAGGAATTCCCTTAAATGTATCTTTTACAGGAAGCAATCACCCTGTCTCATTCTTGTCTTGGTCAAATACCAATACAACCTGGTATGGTGAGTTTGTTATTCCAAGGAATTCGGAATACCAAGGAACGCATACCTTAAGCATAAGCGATGCCACAGATTTAGCAGGAAATACCTTTGATTCTGACCCAACCACAGAACAAC
>JBFMDZ010000269.1 GCA_040753555.1 bacterium | reverse complement strand
AGGTAGACTTTGATATTAGTATTACCTTAATAGCCAATACCCTTTATAAATTATTGGTAAAAGAGATAAAAGGATTTCAGAGAGCAAAACCCAAAAGGATATTTAGGAATTTTATAGAATGTCCTGCTACTGTAGAGGTTAATGATTCTTCTGTCTTTGTCAAATTTGCTAATAAATCATACAATCCCATCCTTATGGATTGGGTTTCTAAAAGACAAGATTTATTAGTTCCCTGGATGGGCAATAGAAAACTCCAATTTAAATTTTAGTACTATTTAGGTGCCGTGATAATCGATGTTTAAGTTTAACTTGTCTTTTTGATTAAGGGGTAGATATAATTAAAGCTGATGAAGAAAAAAAATGAACCATTAAATCAAAAAATAAAAATTAGGAATACCATATTTCTAAAGTATAGTGGATATTTTTTGTTATTGGGGGTAATCCTCTTCTTATATTTCTATGTAGCCTATATTAACTCTAAAACACATTGGATGGTAGATGATGCCTTCATCTCTTTTAGATATGCCAAAAATCTTGCCGATGGAAAGGGTCTTGTTTATAATGAGGGAGAAAGGGTAGAGGGCTATACCAATTTTTTATGGGTTCTCATTCTCTCATTCTTTGCAAAGGCAGGGATAGATATCGTGCCTTTATCCAAGTATTTAAGCTTTATATTTGCTCTCCTAACCATTATAATTACCTTTTATATTCCAAGCCTTCTTTATAAAAAACCATTAAATCCTATTTTTAATCTTATCTCTTGCTTATTTCTAGCTTCAAATACCACATTTACCCTTTGGATACTAAGCGGTTTAGAAACCCACCTTTTCTTACTTCTTACAATCTCCTCAATAGCCCTTTCCCTTTATAATTCAAAATCACTTTATCTGCCAATACTAATATTTTTGGCTACCTTAACCCGACCTGAGGGAATTTTAATCTTTGGAATTACCTTTCTTTACAAGCTAATTCTTGAAAAAAGGATTGATATAAGGTTTATTCTTTTGTTTTTATTGCTTTATGTTCCATACTTTGTATGGCGATATTCATATTATGGCTTTCTCTTTCCAAATACATTCTATGCAAAAGTGGGAAGCGATTTTATTACCCAAAGTAAAAGGGGCATTGTCTATACCTATGAATTTTTAAAGGCATCAGGTAGCTTTTTGTTTATTCCCGCAATCTTTGTCTTTATAGGATATAAAAGCTTAAAATTGCTCTATGTCTCTTTGATGCTCATTATATTTACCCTTTACATTATTCTGGTAGGTGGAGATTGTTTGCCTCAATACAGATTCTTCCTCCCTGTTTTACCTATCCTTTATCTCTTTGTTCAAGAGGGTTTAAGATATATGTGTGAAATTAAAGTAAAAATAAAGAGAGGATTTCCCCTTGGATATTTATTTATCCCTCTTACTTTGGGCATAATCCTATTTTTTATAAAATTGTCTTTTGGTGTTACATCTTCCTATATCCATAAGCCTATACCAGATAAATTAGTAGAGGATGGAAGGAGATTTGCTCCTTATATTCTAAATGATTCTAATAGAGGCAAGTCCATTGCCCTTAACTCCGCAGGAAGCCCTGCCTATTACCTTCCTTCCTTTAAAATAATTGATATGCTTGGATTAAACGATGTCCATATTGCCCATAAAAAGGTAATGGTTAAGATTGAAGAAACAAAGGCAACAGGACATGAAAGGTATGACGGAGCATATGTTTTATCAAAGAAGCCAGATTATATTGTCTTTGGCTCTATATCAAATCCAAGGTTAATGTTTTCTGGAGACCTTGAAATATTTCAAGACAAAAGGTTTATAATGGATTATGAGCCTGTGGTTATTAGAGTTTTAACAGGCGAAGGCTGGCTTTTTGTTTATTATCGTAGGATAAAGGATAAACCGCTTTTGCCCTCTGATTATGAAGGTTTAGCAGGAAGTGATTATATGGAGGCAATGAAATATGCAAAGATGATGTTGCTGAATAAAGCCTTGTATTATCAAAACAAAAGGGATTACAATCAGGCCATCTTTGAATTTACGAAGGCTTTAAAGATATCGCCAAAAGATACAAAGGTTCTCTTTAATCTTTCTATGAACTATTATTACCAAAATAGTATAGATAGGGCAAAAGAAATATTTAAAGAAATCATAAACCTTCCCATTTCTGATATAGATATTTATGTCTTAAGCTGTAATAATTTAGGAAGCCTATACTATAAAGAGGGTCTAATTAAAGAGGCATCCTCTTGCTTTTTAAAAACCCTTAAGATTTCTCCAGATAATGCTTATGCTAAACAGATGCTTGGAAACAATGCAAAAAACCTTGACAAAAATTGAGAAAGTTGTTTAGAATTTTGTGTAACTATTCAGAACAGGATTTACAAGATGAACAGGATGTTAAATAAGCAGGTTATCCGGTTAATCAAAAAAATTATCATAACCCTGTGTCCGTTTGACGGATTGCCATTGCCCATAAATTACAATTGGTGAACTATTTG
>JBFMDZ010000268.1 GCA_040753555.1 bacterium | reverse complement strand
CAAATCTATCCCTAATCTTGTCCGGATATATGGCAAATCAAACCTTGTTCCATTATAGGTATAGAGTGTATGCACATCTTTAATTATCTTAAGTACTTCTGCAGAGGAGATGTTATCCTCCAGCAATTGAATAACTCTTTGATGATTACTATCTTCCAGACATATCCCTATGACGGTTATTTCCCCTTTTTCAGAGGCTAAACCTGTTGTTTCTATATCCAGATAAGCGATGTATGGTTTTTTTGATGTAGTCTTAACCTTGATCATTTCGGTTCTCTTTCTATACCTGCAAATGCAGATTCATTAGCCTCTACCTCTTCTAAAATCTCTTTCTCTGGCAAAAATGAGACAAGTTTTATGCCGTCCATTTCAACCGGGATGCGTCGATTTTTACCAATGGTCAAGAAGTCATACCCTGACTCGGTATTTGTGCTCCAAACCATTACAGCATTTCCCTCTTCTATCCCCTTTTCAACCGTATTCCAGATCATCTCCCGCACACGTCTTGATACCTTACCTACATATACTCCTGCCCTAATTTCCAGAAGCCATATTGCCAGTCGTCCGCGTAAACGCGGTGGCACATTTTCAACCACGATGGCCAACATCTCCAAATCCCTCCTTGTTTGGAATAGCAGGCATTAGCGATTCTTCCGGTAATTTTGGCATAGACATTTCCCCAGCAGCCAGGATTTCTTCAATAGTCGGAATAATCCGCTTCAACAATCCACTCTGCCTAAATATATCACGACAGGCAAGACGCACCTCCCGCTCAGGATTTGCTGGCTTTTTCGCGGCAATCTTAAAAGCAACAGGCACTACCGTTTCAAACTTGAAGATATCTGCTATGTCATAGACAAATGACTGTGGCTTTCCTGTATGAATAAAACCCACAGCAGGGGCATATCCAGCCGCAAGAATCGCTGCCTCGCAGATACCGTAAAGACAAGCAGTTGCTGAACTTAAACAACGGTTGGGAATATCACCACTTCCCCATTCATTGTAATCGTAATTACGGCTCTTCCATTCAACCTTGTATTGCCTGGCAAGAAGCTCGTACATCTTCCGCACCCTTACTCCTTCTATTCCCCGTAATTGTTCAACACTTCGCCTTTCAGGAGGGTCTTCCTTGAATCTCATAGCATACATCTTTCGCACCACTTTCAATCTTGCCGTATCATCCAATGCCAGTTTAGCCTGATACAACAACCTGTCTGCCCGTGCCCCTCCTGGTTGACCAGAGGCATAGAGTCGAACGCCGCCGTCGCCAATCCAGACGAGAAGACAACCCACTCGGGAAGCAAGAGTCACGGCCGCATGTGATACCCTTGTCCCGGGCTCCAGCATCAGGCAGGCAACACCACCAACAGGAATATGTGTGCGCACACCGTTCTTGTCCACCACTACAAAAGCACCATCGAGAACATCCAGATTTCCTTTTTCCACAAACAAAACGGAAACACGGTCTTTGATGGGAATCGGTTTTAGTTGAGGAAGAATCGGTTCAGTCATTTTCCCTCCAGTCTTTTCTGACTTTCCTGCTCGGTAAAATAGAATGTGAAAATTCTACCTTATCCTTCATTTAATGTCCCATAGGGACAATATATCGGTAGAAATAAATATCATACAAACATAAATGCCGTAGGCATGAGATAGTTAAAATTCAATCGGTTTAAAAATATATCGTTCATCATAATTAATGTTAAATGCTTGCAAAAATTCTTTATATTCTTCACTGAAACTCTTTTTTTTGTGATGTTCTTCCTGATTATTAATATAATTTATAACTTTTGGAATCTGTGATTTACTGTATGAGAATGCACCAAAACCTTCTTACCATGAAAATCTACACTTCAAAAATCTCTTTTCATTTATCCACTTTGAAGAATTAGCTTTTATATCCTGCATTAAATCTGAAAGAGATTGTGATGCCCTCATACCAAACAATACATGAATATGATCTGGCATTCCGTTTATCACCAATGGTTTATGTTGATTGTTCTTGATAATACCAAAGATGTATTTGTATAATTCATCTTTCCATAAATTACTAATAATGCAATCTCTGTTTTGTACTGCAAAAATTGCTTGAATATGAATTTGTGTATAGGTGTTTGCCATAATTTTTCTACCAATATATCGTTCCTACGGAACTGATTGATTTGTCTATCTATTCTACCAATATTATGTTCCTAACGGAACGATTATTCTCATGCCTTATTTATGGGTATTATCCTATGTAAACTTCCAGTTAATAACCGCTATAGAAAAAATTAGTTCAAGGTCAGTCATGTGGTCCCGCAGGTTTTCCCGTTCCAGCCCTTTCAAATTCTTATGTTGACTCGGAGTTATGCCGAATGTAGCCCTGGCTATTTCTGCGGTAAGTGCTAAGTCCCACATTATTTGAGCTCAAAAAGGGGGGGTTATTCTCAAATTATTTGAACCTGTTTTTACCCCGCAATTTTATTCCTGGATATTTTAAATTACCCCGCTTATCAATGGGTTATG
>JBFMDZ010000267.1 GCA_040753555.1 bacterium | reverse complement strand
TTACATTTTATTGTCACTCACTTTTTTGTAATTTTTACCTCCCCATACCCCTCAATCCCTTATAAATACAAGAAATTCTACTTTCGCTACCACCAATTTCGCCAAGTTTCTGTTGAAGTTGGGTTATTGGATAAAAATGAAGCCAAAAACTCTAGTAATAACTTGGTCTTACAGACTTATGGGTAGGTTTCAGCAACAAGAGCTTGACATTCGATTAAAAATAGCTGTAGGATACTCTTAACAAAACGATCTTTTTACTTATCTTTTACCTCCTTCCTCCTCTTTAAGTTGCTCTATTTCTTGCTTAAGAAGGTCAATCTGAGTTTACTACCTTTTTCACAAAATCTATATTTAGCTCTAACATCTTGGCAATTTCTTCTGGAGCCATCCCATGCCGTGCAAGATTCAATACGCTGATTTCCATTCCCTTCTCCATCCCTTCTTTCATTCCCTTCTCCATTCCCTTCTCCATTCCCCTTTCCATCCCCTTCTTCTCAGCATACCTTATAGATGCCTGTTGGATGTAAATAAAGTCTTTCCTCTTAAACTGCATCTCTAATTCCTCAGCACTCAATCCAGCCTGGTTTACTATCTCAAATGCCCTCTTTATCTCTACTTCCTTTTCCAAGGTCTTTGGAATATACTCTAAGTTACCAGCATTCTTGATAAAATATATCCACCTGTCCGTAATGTCCTTTAATTCATCCTCTCCTTTTGTGAACTTCGGTAGCTCTATGAAAATCAATTCAATATCACCACTATACTCTATTAACTCATCCTTTTCCTTTAACTTAAAGTAACTAATTACCTTGGAAAATTCACTAAACATCTCAAAATCTGTAATCGTAATAGCAATGATAGGATTTAATAAAAAGTATTGCTCCCCAGTTAAAAGTTGAGTAGAATATGCCTTAGCAGCATTATACAGAATCCTTTTTTCTAAACCTTCGTAGTTTAAAACCTGCATCTCAATAATTACAATATTACCATTGGATAATCTTGCCTTAACATCAACATAAGTATCCTTCATACCTTTCAGTAAAGGTATTTGATAAGGGTCAACAATGGTTAAATCCTCAATAATGCTATTATCGTTGAATTTAACAATGGAATTTAAAAAGCTGATAAGGATATCCTTTGAGCCTTCACTTCCAAATACCTTTTTAAAGGCAAAATCTGTCTTGACATCTAAAAAATGCATATTGCTTCCTCCTTATGTTTTTAATTATACTATCAAAAGAATCCCAAAGTCAACAGAAAAATCCTCGTAACAGATTTTCCCCTGAGTTTTTATCATAAGAAGAAGGCTGAATTGCTCAAGGCTCAAGGTTTCCTACCTTCTACCTCCTGCCTTCTACCTGCTGCTATTCTTAAGTTGCTCTATTTCTTGCTCAAGAAGGTCAATCTGGGTTTAAAAAATGGACCTGTCCCCTTTTTTCCCCTTTTTAAAAAGCTCGAACGGCACGCACCCTAAGCGTATCGGCTTACCGTCGAGGCCTTGGTCGCCATTGCCGAAATACTGGGCCCAGGCGTGGTTGCTATCGTACTCAGTAGAACTCCAGTAGTAGCTGCTAACAAAACCGCCAACAACACCTCTTTGTTGATACAATAAATTTCCCATTTTCCGCACCCTATGATGCAAATTAGATAATTTTAATTGATCTTTAAGCAGATACATTGGGATATGACCAGTTTTCATTTTACAGGGGAATATGAGAACCAGAAAGAAGATCATATCCAGATTGAATACACCAAGAATCATCTCAATGAGGATGCCAAGAGATCAGTCAAGATAGGTCTTGATGTTGCCAAAGATGAATGTGGTCAAGTGCCAATCTATTATGAAGACCTTGATGGCAAAGCCCAGGGGATTGCTACTACTGCATTGTAACGCAAATTATTAAAGGAAAGAAATTCAATTTTTGCATTGGACATTGAAATTATTCCTTCGTGGTTTAATCTCTTTTAGTCTAACTGTATATTGCAACAATTTATGCAAGATACTATAAAGCAAAAAGACATTATTTAACTTTTAATGTTCCAATACAGTTAGTAAATTGTATAGTAGAAAATCCTTGTAATATATAAAAAAGTTATGTATAATTATGAAAGATTGGACACCAAAGAGATTAAGGGGTTAAGAAAACAATATAAGCTATCATGGGCTAGAGTGGACAATCTTGTAGGGGTAAGTTAGTTGACAAAATGCAATAGCACATAGCAGAATATAATCACAAGCTAAATTAGACAATCTTATGGCAAAAGGAATTTATAAGAGGGGAAATATCTATTGGATAAGATATGCAGGGCTTGATGGCAGGACAATTTATGAGTCATCAGGAAGCTTTAAATTCAGAGATGCTGAAACTTTACTTATCCAAAGAAAACAGCTTATCAAAGAAGACAAAGAGCCTGAAATTCCCATTTTCCGCTACCTTGCAATAGGAATTGAATTTCCAAAAAAAAAATCTAAAGTTTAACCCTCTTAAAAACCGATATATATAATAGATAGA
>JBFMDZ010000266.1 GCA_040753555.1 bacterium | reverse complement strand
TCCCCTTCTTTAATATCGGCAGATTTGGTATTTTTCTTAAATATTTCTTTTCTTTTTGTTTTTTTAACAATAATCCATTTTATCTTATTGTTTATATAGATTTGTAAAAAGTTGGGGAAGTTCTGGCTTTAGGGTTTGGGGCTTGTAAAATAGCCTGGGCAGAGACTTATGTAAGTGGCAATGTCTCTGGAAATTGGACAATTGCTGGAAGTCCATATATAGCTACGGCTAATACAACTGTGCAAAATGGGACAAGTTTGTCAATTGATCCAAATGTTGAGGTAAGGTTTGCTCAAAATACCTCATTGATTGTCTATGGAACCTTGACTGCTGTTGGTACACCAGTTGGAACAATTACTTTCACAGCTTCCTCCACAACACCTTCTGCTGGGTTTTGGCAAAGTATTAAATTTAGTGGAGCAAATGCAAAGGGAACAATAAGTTATTGCAATATAGGCTATGCAAAGCAGGCGGTTTATTTGGAAAATACATCTGGAATTGTGATTATAAATAATTTCATCCACGATAACAAAGGAAACGATGGATATTGGTATTGGTTTTGGGCTACGTCAGGCGAAGTAGGTTGTGGAATTTATTTAATAGGCGCTTCTTCCAATACTATTTCAGCAAATACAATTTTTAAAAACCAAGGAGGAAATGGAGGAAATGGTATAGCTCCAGGAGATGGATATGGAGGTAGTGGAGGAATTGGTTGTGGTATCTTTTTAGATAATTCAAATTATAATTATTCAGCTTTTAATATTTTGTATGGCAATAAAGGAGGAAAGGGAGGAGATTCTCCTAACTACTGGCATAGCTCAGGAGGGAGAGGGGGTATAGGATGTGGAATTTATATTTCAAATTCTCGTAATAATGTGCTTTTGCAAAATTACATAAGCAAAAGCGAAAGAGGAGAAAGAGGGGTTGGAGATACAGCTAATGCGGGAGAAGCTTCTTACGGGGCTTTTGGAAATGCTTATGGTATTTATATTGATCCAAACAGCTATAACAATACAGTTACTTCTTCTAATAGCTATAATAGTGAGCCTATTTATTACTATTATAACCAATCAGGAATAACCATTGAAAATCAGAATTTAACATTAGTTGGCTCTGGGTCAACAAACTTGGGAAGGATTGTCCTTATAAATTGCCTAGAGTTTATTATTAAAAACAACTCTATCGTTGGAGGAATTGGAGAAAATGGATGTACACAGGGTGGACAAGGTGAGCCTGGCAAACAAGGAAATGGAATATACCTTTTTTCATCAACAAACACTATAATCTCAAATAATATAATATCAAATAATATAGGAGGAAAAGGAGGAACAGTAGGAGAAGGAGGCGGAGTAGGTGGGAGGGGAGGAACTGGAACAGGAGTATTTATTAAAGATTCATCCAATATAAAATTGAACAACAATACTATATTCAATAATATCGCAGGTGAAGGCGGTGGACATGGAGCCCTAGGATCTACATTTGGAAAAGGTGGAGAAGGGATGGGTATTCTTATTATAGATTCCAATGTAGAGATAGAAAGAAATGAAGTAAAAATTAACAAAGGTGCATGGGGAATACCTTCGGGTAAAGGATACGGAATATATTCTTGTTCTTCTTCTAACCCAGAAATCCATTGCAACAACCTCTTCGGCAACAAAAACGGCGACTTAACAAAAGGCTATGGCGTTTATCACGATGGAAGCACAGGAACCATCTCTGCAACCTTTAATTGGTGGGGTCATAATTCTGGACCAGAACATCCCATAACAAATCCATCAGGACAAGGCGATAAGGTATCTGATTGGGTTGATTATTGGCCTTGGACAGCAATTACTTTGGTTAATCCAAATTCAGGTCCAATTGGAACAATAGTTACCATAGAAGGGCAAGGGTTTACCACCCAAACCCAAGTTTTTATAGACTTTGGCACACATCCAACCATAGCTGCAAGAGAATCAAGTATAACTGGCACATTTTCCATAACCTTTATGGTGGACACTCAACCTGTTTGCACAAAGGTTATTACGGCTAGAAATGAGTATGGAAAGAGCGCTACTACGCTTTTTAAACTTATGAGTGGGGTCTTAGGAATTTCATTAAGGAAAGAATGTCCATCTTTTGCTCTCTCTCAATCAACCATAACCTATACCCTTTATTATAAAAATACAGGAACAACAGTCCTTTCCGATGTTTTTCTTAAAGACCAATTACCCAATGGAAGTATTCAAACCTTTAGCCTTGGATTGCTAAATCCTAATCAAGAAGGCTCAACAACCATCAAATATTTCATTCAAAAACAGGGTTCATCCACTATTACAAACTATGCAACCATTACAGGCACATCAGAGGTAAGTTGTGCCGAAGGAGTAGTTACAGCTTATGCTTCCTGCTCAACCCATGTTACTTTCATTCCTGAGATTACAAATCTTACGCCTACATCTGGCCCGATTGGCACAATAATTACCATTCAAGGCCAAAACTTTGCCACAAATTCTCTTATTTCCATTGACTTTGGCACACATCTTAC
>JBFMDZ010000265.1 GCA_040753555.1 bacterium | reverse complement strand
GCTTCTCCCCAGATGGTAACTCCCTTGCTTTTATATTCAAAAACACCCTCTATACCACAAACCTACAAACTGGTGAGCTAAAGGAAATAGGAGAAGGAATAAAGGCAATATCCTGGTCTTGTGGAAGTGTGGAAAACAAAAAGCCAATTCCAGTAATAAAATGAAACCATATTGGCTTTTTTTATATATTTTGGAAAGGGGGCTCGGGGGAAAACATAAATAAAATGCAAAACTTAAAACTAAAAATGCAAAACTGTGGTAAGGATTTAAATAAAGGGCAAAAATTTTTGACAAGGGCTTTGCTTTTGAATATAATTGAAAATGAAATTGTAAAATTGAAAATTCAATGAAAATTGAAAATTTTAATTGGAGGTGATGTCTGATGAAGACAAGATTAAGTAAAGGAATAGCAGGGCTGATTACATTAGCCTTGCTGGAGATGGGATGGGCTCAAGATGAGCCTAAGGGGACAGAGGCTTTAAAGCCAAAAGAGGCTTTAGGAACAGGAACAAAAGAAGTCCACCCTGTATATCCCGAGGAATATGTGCCAAGGGTGATAATTGAGGGAAGATGGGGGACAGAGATAGGGGAGTTTGGGCTTACAGCCTGGGAAGGAGAGCCAGAGTGGCCTACAAGCTTTGTGCTTAATAGTAAAGGCGAAATTTGCATACTTGACCATATAAACAATCGCATTCAAATATTTAGCAACTCTGGTAAATATCTTAATTCTATTCCTGTAGAAAGCTATGAGCGGGCTTCAGAGGCAAAACCTGAACAGTTTGAAGAATCTATGAAAACATGGAATACATTGGGTTATGACTTTGCAACAATAAGGGCAGAAGACTTGTTTCTTGATAAAGAAGACAATTTTTACCTAGACCAAGATAGAATAAATGTAAAGCCAGGGGGAGAAACCATAAGAGAAACAAGACGGATAAAACATACAAGGGCTGGAAAGAAAGTGGCTTTATCCCAAGAAAAACTTGGAAAAGTTGCATTACTTCAAGACCAAAGTGGAGGAAGTCTTATTGAATTAGAAAAGGAAAAGTATCAGGTTAGTTTAGGAACCAAGACAGGAAATATCCAAGTTATAGAGATTTTAAATCCAAGAAATAAGTCAATAAAAGAAATTCAGTTTAAACTAAAGTATCCCATTACAGAAATTGGATTTATTAAAACTGACAAGAAAGGGGATATTTACATATTTACTGGGTGGCCTCCACAAATTTACAAATATGATAGAAAAAGAATACTTCTTTGCGTAATAAATTTAATTGGCCTGCCAAACCCATATGGTAAGCATCCTTTAATTAGCTCATTACCTCGCATTGACAAAGAAGGAAATATCTATCAGATGGAATTGATACCTAATCCAGATAAAGAAATAGAATATTTTCCGTTATACGCAGATGGAATTCAAATTATCAAATGGGAGATAAAGAAAAGATGAGAAAGAAGATTTGCGTCTTAATAGGAGTTATATTGGGTTTAGTAAATCCCTGCTTTTCAATAACTCGTAATCAAGTTGTCCAAAATGCCCTAGATTGGGAGTATACAGACAATTGGACACCCCAGATTGACACAGTAACCTTTGGAACCTATACCTTCCAAAGCAATTTTAGAACATCTGCAAATAATGGTAACCCTCCATATAATAGGGAAGCCTATGTATTTGGTGGGGGAGATAGTGAGGCAAGATTTATACAAAGAATAAACAATGGGGTATGCCCTGGAGGAAGAAATGACTTTAATGCTACTCATAGCACAAAATGGCTCTATAAACATGGATATAGGAATGAGGTGCCACAAAGATTAGCAGGTATAGATTGCTCTGCCTTTGCCTCAAGGTGTCTTGAGATTGCAAGAACGAATACAACTGGCCTTGCAAACATATCTTTGCGATTAAGTAGTAGAAATGACTTAAAACCTGGAGATATGCTAAATTATGTTGGAAACCATGTAATTTTGGTAATGACTAGACCTCAAAGTGGAAATCTTGATACAGCAGAAGCAACACCTCCTAATGTAATTATTAGAAGAAACCGGGTAATGAGCGGAATTGGTAGTAATTATCTTCCCTACTCCCCCTTCCCTCAATTCAGCAACTGGTTTCCACCAGAAAGCCCTGCTACTAATACCAATAGACCTACAATAAGGGTTACAATAAGGTCAGGGAGAAATATTATAGCAGGTTCTGTTACAATGAGAATTGATGGGGCTATTGCAACTCCAACCCTTTCTTCTTTTAATGCCCAAACAATAAATGCCTCATATACGCCAACAAGTGATTTAGCCGATGGAACGCACACTGTATATATCTATGCCACAAATGAGTTAAATTTAGAAGACGAAGCAACCCATACCTTCACCATTGACACCACCCCGCCCAAAATAAAGAAGGCAGAAATCTTCCCTCAAGAAAAGGTAGAGGGAACTATGACTACTATGGGTGCCTGCGGATATTCCAAAGATTATGACACAGGGAATATAGTCAGTAGACCTTTGGTGAGAGAGTGTCTTCATTTGGTTAAAATTACCT
>JBFMDZ010000264.1 GCA_040753555.1 bacterium | reverse complement strand
GATTCCTTCTATATTGAAGCCTTGTCATCTCTAAAAGAAAACCATCTCTATCTATTTCATCGCCAACTGAGAGCCTAATTATGGATTCATGCCAATCAGATGGTGAGCCAAGGTTATAAATGCAGGATACAGAGGCAACAACAATTACATCCTTTCTTGTCATTAAAGAGGATGTTGCTTGTAGCCTTAATCTATCAATCTCACTGTTTATGCTACAATCCTTCTCAATGTATGTGTCTGTTGAGGCAATATATGCCTCTGGTTGGTAATAATCATAGAAGCTTATAAAATAAGAGACAGCATTCTCTGGAAACAATTCCTTAAACTCTGAATAAAGCTGGGCAGCCAGCGTTTTGTTGTGGGAAATAACTAATGTTGGCTTATTTACCTTCTCAATAACATTTGCTATTGTAAATGTTTTTCCAGAGCCTGTAACACCCAATAAAACCTGGTCAGAAAATCCAGATTTTAGACCAGAAACAAGCCCCTTTATTGCTTCTGGCTGGTCTCCTGTTGGAGAAAAATTACTTCTTAATATAAACAAAAATTCAAAGATTCCTCTCTTTTAGCCAATTTTCAATCTTAAGCCCTTCTATTCTTTCATAATGTGCAAGATTATTTGTAACCAAAGTCCAATTTTTATTTAAAGCAACACTTGCATTTAAAAGATCAAAATCCTCTATCAACCTTCCCTCTTTCCTTAATTTTGCTTTTCTCTTTCCATATTCTTCAACAATTTCTTCGTCAAGATAGGTGATTTCTACCTTCGTTAAAAAATTAGCCAGTCTTTCAAGGTTCTGCTCAATATATTCTGAAAAATAAACCCCATAATTTAGCTCTCCAAGGGTAATTATTGAGATAGCTATATTATTCTCTCCTACCCTTTTAATCCCTTCCTTTATCTTTTCTATTCCCTTAAACCAATAAATGCAGGTATCAGTATCCCAAAGATATTTCATAGGTTTATTTCTTTGGTTGAAGATCTTCTAGTTTCGTATATCTCTTTGATTATCTCCTCTGCACTTCTTTTATCCTTCCAACCTCCGAAGGAATCCCAAAAGAGCCCCTTGTCTTCTTTTGGGATATTTCTTTCTACAATAATTATCTCTACCCTATGGGATTTTAGGCCATCAAACTCTTTGGGCAAGAAAATCATTCCATCTGGCAAAATCTCTGTTTCAAATCTATAAGTTTTCATTTTGTTAATGGGATGTTGCAAAACTTATGTTGTAAATTTTTTCTTTTCTGTTCTGCTGTCTAAAAACCTTAACTATAAGCCTTTGCTATATTTATCAGCTGTTGTGAATATTTATAAATATCATCAAGGGATGCTATCTCATGCTTAATTTCATTCTTGTTCTCGTCTAAAAGTGCGATTTGTTTACTATCCTTAAGTAAATAAAACCTACAAACAGGCTTCCTTATAGAATTATCAACCAATATGCTGAAACAAGTTTTAAAATCCCTATAATAAATTCTATTGCTATCTATAGCTTGCCTTAATATAGACTTAACTATATAATAACTTTCAATTTCTTCCATCGTAGTTTCAATCAAATCTTCTTTAGCCTGCCCACCAATCTGTTTTTCAGCTTCAGCCCCCTGTCTATCCCCTTCCTTCTCTCTAGTTAAAACTGTTTTTAATCGTTCAGTAATTACATCACTTAGAAATTGGTGACACGAGCTTTTCATAATCTCTGTAAAGTATCCAATTATCTTTTTGGTTATATGACCGCTATAAACTTGAGTAATAAAGTATTTAATGAAAGATTCTGATGGCTGTTTAAACTCTGAATTTAAAATAGTTATAATTTCATTTGAATATTTTAGAAAGCTTGCTGTGTCAATAATATTATCAATATCAAAATATGATTTATGAAACTTCTTTAGTTCTTCAATCTGTGTGTCTTTGGGTTCAAGGATATTTATATCTAAAAATGGCCTCTCATCCATTTTATTTGGCTCATCTAAATCTGTATAAAAACGATAGATTATTCCATTTGTCAATACGGCAAATTTTGCTTTTGTAGCGTTGAAATATCTCAGCAGTTGGGTATTGTGTAAATCTAAATCCTCTTTCCAATGTTTACATTCAATTAAAATTATTGGCTGACTATCCTTTAAAATTGCATAATCCACCTTTTCCCCTTTTTTCCTTCCAATATCTGCAACAAACTCAGGTACTACTTCAATTGGATTAAATACATCGTATCCTATGGCTTGAAGAAAAGGTAAAACAAAAGCATTTTTTGTTGCCTCTTCCGTCAATGTAGAATCTTTTAATTTCTCAATTCTATCCGCAAGCTGTTTTAATTGCTCTTTAAAATCCATAATAGTTATTTTATCAATTAAATCTTATTATTGCAATAAATTTTATTCAATTGTCTCACCTTTTACCCTGAATTCCCCCCTTTCTGGCGATGTAGGATTCCTTCTATATTGAAGCCTTGTCATCTCTAAAAGAAAACCATCTCTATCTATTTCATCGCCAACTGAGAGCCTAATTATGGATTCATGCCAATCAGATGGTGAGCCAAGGTTATAA
>JBFMDZ010000263.1 GCA_040753555.1 bacterium | reverse complement strand
GGATTAGAGGTTACATATCTACTATGAGAAAGCAGGGACAAAATGTTATTGATACACTATCTTTGATTTTTATGAGTAAACCCCTTGTTCCTATTGGGATTAAGTATGGGTAGGGTGAATAGTTACATTTTTCTTTAACATAATTCATCCCGCTAACCAGAAAACCTGCAGAGCCGCAGGCAGGGTCAATAAATTTTTCATCATCCTTTGGATCAAGCATATTAACTGCTAATTCTACTATAGGATGTGGGGTAAAGAATTCTCCCCTTTCTCCCCTTTGGTGAGCATAGACAAATGTCTGAAAGGCAATTCCTTTGACATCTGCTTTTGTCTCTATAAGGCTATATTCTTGAAGTTGGCTTACCACAAAGGCAAGGGTAATCGGTTTTAGAGCTATCCTTTCATTCTGGTCAAAGACATCAGAATACCTTGATTTTACCTCTTCAAAAAGTTTTATAATTCTATCTGTAAAAACACTTGGCTTACCCTCTTTTATTTCTTCTTCTTCCTCTGTTGTTATTCCAAATTCACATTTAGCAGAAATCCTTTTTTCATCAACCATTTTTATAAAGATAAGTTTTAAAACCTCGTTAAAAACCTTTTCTTTAAGCAATCCTTCATTTGCATAAATATAGTTATGGCAGGTTTCAAAAATGCTTCTTAATTCTGGTGCTGGTTTTAGGTCTTTTTTCTCGGGAAGATGGATTGTCGTTTCGCCACATTTAGGAATTTTGAGAACTTCCCGAAAATAAGGGGCACGGTCTAATGCTTCCAGATATGCAATATCCTGGCCATTAAACCAGATGCCAAACTTTGCCCCTTTACAGGGAGAAAGATAAGTTTTTAATTGTTCAATACCATCAGAGCGTTCCTTTCGTTTGGTTTCTATGATAATCCAAATATTCTCCTGGTCTTTGCTTTTACCATCCCTAAATACAACAATGTCAGCAGGACCAATTCTTTTACTGCCTTTTTGTATTTCAAACTCGGTTTTTATCCATTCTTTAGGGTATTCATATTCTTGAACCAATCTCATTAACATAATTTGTCTTGATTGTTCCTCTGGGGTTTGACGGATTAACCGATTAGTCAAAAAATCCTTTACATATCCTTCTTTAGCTTCAACTTCCTCACTTGGCTTAAATTCTTTTTCAGGCATATAGTTTATTCCTCCTTAATCAGCCCTTCATTGAAAAAACTAAAATAATTGTTATCGCCAATGATGATATGGTCTAAAACCCTTATTCCTACAAGTTCACAGGCAGAGATTATACGGTTTGTTATTTCTATATCATCTTGGCTTGGTCGTGGTTCACCGCTTGGGTGATTGTGAATAAGCACCAGTGCCGCTCCTGATTCTGCAACTGCTTCTTTTATAACCTCTCTCGGATGGACAATGCTTTTGGTAAGTGTTCCTTCTGATATGGTTACATCTTTGATTATTTTATTCTTTCCATCAAGTAGGACTGCCTTAAAAATTTCTTTTTTCATATCCCTCAAGTAAGGGATAAAATAATCAACTATATCCTTGCTGGTTTTAACCTTGATTTTAGTCAAACTTTTTTCTTTAAGAAATCTTTTGCCAATTTCTATGGCTGCTTTTATCTGTGTAATTTTAGCAATACCTAACCCCTTTCTTTTTAGTTCAGAAAAACCTTTTGAGTCAATATTCCTAAAATTCCCAAATTCGTTTATCACTTCTCTTGCCATATCCACAGCACTTTTCCCGCTTGAACCAACCCTTAAAAGGATTGCCAAAAGTTCTGTATCAGAAAGTTTATCAGCACCGAATTTTAAAAGTCGCTCTCGCGGTCTTTCGTCTTCAGGCCAGTTATAAATTGCTTTCGGATATTTCTTTTCCTTGTGCCTCATTATTTTGCCTTGCCTTTTTGTGTTGTTCTTTCCAAAGATTGCTCACTTATCCATTTATCAATTACCTCTTTTTTAAACCGCCACTGACCAGCGATTTTGAGTGAAGGGATAAGTCCTGTGCGGGCAAGTTTATAGACGGTGTGTTCATCCATCTGTAAATATTCTGCAACCTGTTTGACCGTCATTATTTCTTTTTCGTTCATAAAGGCACTCCTTCCCTTAAAAACAATTTTTCATAAAATCTGGCTATATTATACAAAAGAATACAAAGATTTTTCAAAACAAAATTTGAGAAAAAATAAAATCCTTATTTTTGAATCTTAAAAACAGGGTTTGAGAGTTGTCCAAAATCGGGAGCCATTTTGAACGGTTTTTCAAACACATAAAAGGTATGTGTTGAGCTTCCTCATTAAAGAGCCAGAAATCGCTTTGTTTAGCTTTAGCTAAACACGTACTTGTTTTTTTTATTTTCCCTGCTTTTATTACTTCCTCATTCCAACCCCAAAAGCCTTCCTCCTTGATAGACAATGAAGGATACTACCCAGGCAACCGCAGTGGTATAAAATGCAGTAAAAGCTGCCCAGGCCCAGGAATTTGTCTCCCTCTTTATCACGGCAATCGTAGCTATGCAGGGTATATAAAGCAGAACAAAGATCATAAGGGCATAAGCAACTAATGGAT
>JBFMDZ010000262.1 GCA_040753555.1 bacterium | reverse complement strand
TAAATAAGATAAGGGATGAAGAAGATAGATTGAAGGAGATAGGCATCTTAAGTATGGGGTTTTAAAAGAGGGAATAAAAAATATTACTTCAGAGAAAGTAGGGGATATAAGCCTTGTTTTTGAGGTATTTGATAGCCTATCAAAGGATGAGCTTTCATTCTCAATAGACGAAATAGCAAACCCAATGGATTCTGGCGTTATCCTTCTTGGCTCTAAAACCAAAGATAGCATCCTTTTCTTACACAGAATTAGTAAATAGTTATGAAACAACGAATGGGAAGATTGTAGTATTTAAAACAAAAATTGTATTGGTTGATAAAGAAAGCAATCTTATTGATGCTCATTCCATAGAGCCCTGGAATATAAAGGATTGCTGCATAACTCCGCAACACGAGTATCTCTTTGTAATTCTCTCAAGACCAAGGGCTTTCCGTGGAGAAAGATTAGCTATATTCTCCATAACTTATGAGAAGATAGAAGGAGTGCTGAACTTTGGCAAATTTGCAAACTAACTTGAATGTGGAACTTAAGGAAATTTAATAAAATGCCGATAAATCTAATAGGATGGGACATATTCCTATACTTGAGATTCCAGAGGACATTCACAAAGTTTGTCAAAATTACAATTCTGTCTTTGAAAGAAAACCCCAGTTTAAAAATTTTGAAAGGTTTATTACAGGAATTATTGTTAATGATAAAGCAAACATCCAAGCCCTTGCTAAAAGTTTTAGGAGGGGAAGATATGATCGTTATGATAGCCTTCATCATTTCTTATCAGAAAGCTTATGGGACTATGAGAAGATTATGGAAACCTCTATCTCAGTAATTAAGCATTTAGATGAACCCTTTTCTTTTTCAGAGAAAAAGGGATGGCTTGTAATAGATGATACTTTGATAGAGAAATATGGAAAATTTATGGAGGGAACAGGAAAGCTTTATGACCATACCAAAGGGTGCTATCTTGAATATGGTCATTGTTTGGTTGTTTTTCTCTATATTGATAAAAGAGGAAATCGCTATCCCTTGAAGTTTGATCTTTATCTCAAGGAAGATTATTGTGAAATAGTAAAGGATAGATTTCGAACAAAGATAGAAATAGCCAAAGAACTAATTCAATAGACAAAAGACCAAGGAGTTGATTTTTGTGGATAAAGTCTTTGATAGTTGGTATTTCAGTAAAGAGCTTGTAGATTTTTTTTACAAGAGCATAAAAAAGATTGGGTAGCTTGTGCTAAAGGGGATAGAAAGATAGTTTATCAAGAAAGAACAACTACAATGAAGGACTTTAGTGATACAATCTCCGCTTGGGATATGAAACAATATACCATAGGAGACAATCGTTGTCGTTGTCTTCCTATAGAGGCAGGGCTTCCCACACTTCAAGCGAGGAACTCAAAAAATAAAGGTAATAATTTCAAGAGAATATAATGAAAACAATAGACTAAAAGAACCAATATTTATTGTTACTAACCGCAATGACTTTAGGGTAGAACGGGTTTTGCTTGCCTATCAAATGCGATGGACAATAGAAACCTTTTTTCGTGATGCCAAACAGCATCTTAAGATTTGAGGATTATCAGATGCGAGAACTAAAAGGTATCAAAAGTCATTGGTGCTTGGTTTTCACATCAGCAATAGTGCTTGAATTGATACGTGTTTATGTGATCACTAAGAAGGGTTTTGAAGGTCGCTTATTAACAGTGGGCGAATTGGAAAGATGTGCATTTGAAAGGGCAATCTGTTCCATCATAGAGTGGGTCATTGAGGTTAGAGACCAAAAGATGTCTAAGGAGGCTATCTTTGAATATTTAGGTTTTTGCCAAAGTTAAGTAATAAGAAGCATTTGACCAAAATATAAAATTTTGTTATATTGTATGGATGCAAAACAAATTAGCATTTATTAGATTAGCCCTTATCCCTTTATTTATCTTTACCATTGTCTATCAAAAAATCCCCCAAATTCCCCTCTTTCGCAATAAGCCCATTTTTCCTATCCTTATTTTCCTTATATTCTTAAGCCTTGAAATAGCAGATAGATTTCTTGATGAAGAAGGGGGTTTATCAGATGTTATCAACCCTATTTGTTCCAAAATATTCTTTGTTATTGCCTTTTTTCTTGCTTGTTCAAAATTGGGCTTTCCAAAATGGATTACCTATATTGTCATTAGCAGAGAGATTTTGGTAACTATTGGTTGGTTTGTCTTTTATCAAGCAATTCCAAATGAGACATTTGGAAAGGAAAGGGGCATTCTTGGAAAAGGTAGCTGTATTTTCCAGGCAATAACCATCCTTCTTTATCTTTTCAACGGAATGAGCCAATTAACCTACATTATTAGCATTGTTATGCTTACATTTGCAATAACATCCTTTATAGATTACCTTATAAATGTTTAATGTTTTGTGCCTTTACTTTACAAACTCCTTGCCTTCTTCAGAACTTCCCCAACTTTTTACAAATCTATATAAACAATAAGATAAAATGGATTATTGTTAAAAAAACAAAAAGAAAAGAAATATTTAAGAAAAATACCAAATCTGCCGATATTAAAGAAGGGG
>JBFMDZ010000261.1 GCA_040753555.1 bacterium | reverse complement strand
ATTTATTCCCTTCATTTCTAAAAATTAGCCTTCCTGTCAATAGAAAATAACCACAATTTTAAAAAAGAGACCCTAATTTTCCCAAAAATCCTTTCTTTAGCTAAAAAGATATGGGTAAGTTTCAAAACAAAATTTTTGACAAGATAAAAGGGGCTGAGATAGAATATTAACCAAATGGGTTTTAATGAGTGGAAAAGGCTCTGTTGCGAGAAGGTAAGGTCTGACTTTCACTTAAAAGAAAAGAAGTTAAGCTGGACAGTTGACAGCAGAGACCTTCTTTTATATATGTTTCAACATCTCTCTCATCATCCGGTTCGCCCTATTGTTAAAATTGTCTTTGAACATCAAAGGATGATTCTTTTGCCAGGGGTAATCTTAAGCCTCATTCATACATTAGAATCAATATCAACTCATCAAGAAAAGGTAGCCCAAGAGTTGGATTATCAGAGATTTATTAACCATGGTGCGGTCAGAGAATTTTTAAGGATCTCTCCTAGAGATTCAACCAATTTTTTAAAAAGATATATTGAGATGGAAAAGACCTGTTCATTTCTCCATCTGCTTACCACCTCTGGCATCAGAGGGCGATTGGGTATTCCTATGGAGAGATTGGGCTTTCTAACTAGGAATGGATGGCTAGTCCCGATAGAAAAGATAGCAAATGTTGAAATTATAGCCTCTAAAACAAAAGAGTGGTACTATAGGTTTATAGGATGGTTTTCTTCAAAATCCAATGGTTTAGATATTATTGATGATTTTAATATCTCCCTTATAGAGGCATTAAATAAAGACTATCCAAGCCTCTCTTTTAAAATGATGAGCAGTTTTTATATCTTCAATAATAGGCGATATTTTGATCTCATTCGCTCTCCTTTAGAGGTTCTTTGCTTTTTAAAAAGTAAGGAAAAGAATAAGCCTATTGAAGAAGATGATCCAATCTTTGAAAAACTCGGGAATATTTTTAAAAATAGAGATCCTAATGAGGATCTCTTATTAAAGCAAAAGGCAGAAGAACTCCAAGAAATCCTTCAGGATAAAAACCAATTTTATAGCTCATTAGAGGAAAATGGAAAAAGAATTCAAGACTTGATTGAGGGATTAAAGGGGTGGACAGCCGAAAATTTTGCATCCCTAGAAGATACACTTATTGAGACCTATGATGATTACATCGCAGTAAAAAGAGAAATAGAGAAAAGAAAGGCTATAAGATGGAAATAGAAAAAAATTTGCTTCTAGATTTAATCTACAATTTCTACTGTAAGTATGACCATATTGATGATATTGTCAAGGCGATAAGAGAGGGGTTTAAACAACATTATGAAGCGGAAAGTTGCTTTCTTTTGATAGATGATGGCTCTTTTGAGCCAATAATACCTTGTGACTTATATTCAACCAATAAAATTACCCATTGTTTTAAAAGGGAAGAATTAAAAAATATTTTTTCTTCTGCCCAAAAAGGAGAATATCCAAAGGTCTTTCAAGAGAAAGGGGGTATATATCGTTCAGTCCTTCCATTATTAGATTCTAAAAATAAGCCATTTGCAATCCTAAATATGGAAAGTAAGAAAGAGGGGTTGCTTGAAGAAATAAGAAATAATATTCTAAAACATATAGAATTATCTGTGCGCATCAATCAATCTATTATCAAGAGATGGAACTCGCTTGCTAATTTGACTAAAAACCTTATGTCTAAGCTTTCCGATACCACTTCTCTAATGGACGAGGTTGTTAAATCTGTAACAGAGGAATTAGAGGCAGAGGCATGCAGTTTATTCTTGGTAAGCAAGGATAATCTTAATTACTTAGAGCTAGCCAGAGGATGGATTTCTCATAATAATAAATCATTCCCAATGGATATTACAAATGTTAGGCTTGAGATTGCTAAGGGAGAAAAAACAGGGCTTTCTGGGTTTGTAGCGGAAAAAAAGGAGCCTCTCTCTTTGGCTGGAGAAGAAATAGAAAAACATCCTAGCTATAGCGGAAGGAGCCAATCCCGGCCTTATCTTTCTTTGGGTAGATGCTTTTCTTGGTTGGGTGTTCCAATCATTAACCCAGGAGATAGATTATTGGGGATAATCAAGGTTGAGAATAAAAAGAAAAATGGAAGGGTAGATAAAGGCTTAAATTTTTCAAAAGAGGATGAGGGATACCTTGAGATATTAGCCTCTATTATTGCCATTTGCCTTGAGGTGGCAAGTTATATCAAAAGAAGGGAGGAAATGGCTGATACTGAAAGGCTTATTTATTATACATCTTCCCATGGGTTAAAGACCCCTTTGCATGGGCTTTTGGAATCCATTCGGCAATTAGAAGAGCTTGATCAAGCGTTCATTAAACCTCAACCAGAACTAGAGAAGAAATATAAAAGGCGTAATGAGATTTTTTCTTTTCTAAAGGAGGATGCTTACAAATATGCAAGGCTTGTCCAGAATATATGCTATATGATTCTAGCAATTCTCGGTGAAGTTATAAAGGCTATATTATCAAGCCTTCCTGGAAAATAAGAAAATATTTTTCGCAAAAAAAGCCTCTTAAGGTTTCCTCTCAAAAATGCCGATATATTATATAGAATG
>JBFMDZ010000260.1 GCA_040753555.1 bacterium | reverse complement strand
TAACTACCTCTACCTTGTTTGGTCCAATCTCCTCCCTTTCCTCAATCCATTCTGCCTGGTATTTGACTTTTTTATTCTGTCTTATGGTTAGTTTTCTTACCACCGGAGGGATGGTGTCGGGAACATCTATCTCAGGAAATGGATTATTCCAGTGTTTTTCTCCCCTTGCCCAGGGGGCAAGCATTAGACTCCTAGGATCATGTTCGTTTTCTGAAGCAAGCCCAGGATATAACCATCTTAACAACTCCCTTAACCACCTTGGTATTCCTTCAAGATTTGCCGGGTCTCCTCCATAAAACTTTTTCTCAGCTAAACCATCTGAATGAACAGCAATATTCCCAAAATCCCTGATAGAATCACCTAAGAAATCAATGCTATTTCTTCCTATAAAGGCAAACCTTCTCCATGGCTCAATCCTGTTAAGACCCCACCTTGTCCCATACATTGCATTTCCATCATTGCCAACATAAAATATTGCCCTTTTATCCTCTCTTTCTAGCAAACCAAAGCTTCCACTTCCGGTAAATCCACGATATCTTTCTAAATACCCACCATATTTACGCTGGATAAAGCTTTGTGAATTGGTTGTTCCCCGATGGCTTCCTGATGAGGCAAGCAAAGGGGAATAGCCATCTTTATCCTCAAGGACAATAACATCTACCCACTCCCAGTCATGCTCATGGGTTTGGATTCTACGATTTATTGCTGGATATCTATAATATGTATTCCTTGGGCTGTAATAGTGATATTGCAATACCCAGAAGGGGTCTCCATCCTTATCTTTACAGAGGAGCTTAATATTATAGCCATTATCCTTTCCGCCATAAAGGTATAGCTTTGGGTCTTGATTGTTTCCTGTCCTTAAGCCAACATCGCCGGGGCCTGTAAGATAGTGTTCCCGATTATTTTCTACATCATCGTCATCATAATAGTACTTTATGGGAAATTCCCCATGGTCTTGCTCATACCAGAGGATTGGCTTAAAGTCCTCATAGTTGGGAGGCTCTTTGTGATAAGAAGCCTCTGTATTTATCCCTAAAATAATCCCTAATATAACCCATTTCTTCATTTTTCATCAACCTCCTTTTTTAGCTCTTCCAAGCTTAGATTATACCTATAATCCATATCAAATATCATAATTTATACAAAATTTTCCAAAAGAAAAATCAAAATCTTTTGTTTCTCCTAATCTACCCTCTGTTTCTTGTTTTAAGTCTAATAACTCTAAGCTAAGTTTAAAGCTTTGTCCATTGCTTTCATAGTAATTTAATTTTAAGCCATATTCCTCATAAAATGGGTTAAAATCCCTCTCCCACCTTGTTTCTTTATCCATATAGGGCTTAAGGATGCTGTATAATTCATTTCCCTCTAAGAGCTTTCCCTTGGGAAAGCAATTTTTTTCCTTTGCATATTCCTCTAAGAACTTGGCAAAGGAATTGGAAAGATAAGCCAAAAGGCTACTTTGCATTCCATTTAAGAATGAGAATCTTTGGTCTATATACTCGTGGAAAGGATAACTCCAAAAGGCTTCTCCCCCCCCCCAGGGCCAATCATCAAACTTATCAAATTCAAAAGGCAGTTTATGTTTAATATCTATCTTTTTCTCCATAAATCTTTTATATCCCCAAAGGGTATCCTTAACTAAGAAAGCCTTTGATGACATAATTATAATTAAGGAATTATAAAAAAACCTAGTTTCAGGATACCTTCTGACTAACTCTACAAAGGCACCTCCCATAAAATGGGAATCCTCGGTTAAATCACCTTGCGGGGCTATCTGATATAACAAGTTTACATATTTTAATGACCTTTGTCTAGCTTTTTCTAAATTGTAGCTAAGTTTGTGGTGATAATAAAAATCATCCTTACCGCTTATCTTTATAATCTCATATAAACAATCATCAGCAACCTCGCTATTGGGATATTGATTAGCCAATGCTTCATAGCTTTCAATCAACCCCCCCCCTATTCTTTCTCTTTCAGCCCTCTCTTTTCTCCCCATTTCGAGCGCTTCCAAAGTTTTCTTATAATCTTCAAATCCGTCTCCATATATTTTAGGTCTTTCTTTCCTAATCCTTCTATCCTCCCTCTTTATCTTTGCAAATTCAACCACCTCTTCTTTTAAAGAATTCTCTATCAGCCAATCAATACATCTTGTAACATCACCATCTATCCTATTATATAACGCAAATTTCTTATGCCCCTCCCACTTCCAACCAAGGTTCATTGCACACCACTTAGCCTTCTCTAATAATATTATCGCCCCAAGCAGGCATTTGTCAACAATTTCTGTCTTTGGATAGGCATGGGCAATTTCTTCGTATTTTTCCGCTGTCTTAACCCTAAGATGATACATTTTCTCTATCAAATCCATGTACTCGAAATAATCACAAAAAAGAAAAGGAAAAAGTTTAGTCCTCCAATACCTTCCTTTGTGCTCTTTATAAATATCTCCTATCCCCTTTTTACACCCCTCCCTTGCCCTCTCAAACTCCTCCCTTGCCCTTGTCTCCTCATCCTTTACCTTTATCTCTCTTTCCCTTCCTTGAAGCACTAAGGAAACTATGCTAAATCCTATCAT